>JAQNCM010000149.1 GCA_029237615.1 Mucilaginibacter sp. | reverse complement strand
CGGTAGGAAACCCGGAATTCACCAATGCAGGGACAAATGCTGTAGCACCTGGCAGGCATTCTACTGCTATTTCATTTTTTACAGCTTCCCGCACCAGGTAAAATCCCGGATCGGATATGGCCGGAGTACCCGCATCAGAAATCAGCGCGATGTTTTTCCCCTCTTTTAAAAACCTTATGATCTCGTTTGCAGATTGATGCTCGTTATGTTGATGGTGTGAAAAAACTTTTTGACGGATGTCAAAATGCTTCAGCATAGGTGCAGATGTACGGGTATCTTCCGCTAAAATCAAATCAGCTTCTTTTAAAATACGGATCGCCCTAAAAGTCATATCTTCCAGGTTACCAATTGGAGTGGGTACTAAGTATAGTTTACCGGTCATGCTTATAGTGGCGGTTTCTAAGTGGCAGCAGCAGTATTAAATCAATTATTAGTTGGTTTAAAGAATATACACTTCTTTAAAAAAAACTGCCACTGCTACTTAAAACTACCACTTAAAAAATATCTTTGCCTAAAAATAAATAATAATGCTGCAAGTTAGTTATATCCGTGATAACAGGGAACAAGTTTTGGAACGTTTGGCTGTAAAAAATTTCAAACAGCCTGATTTGGTTGATGATATTATTCAACTTGATGAAAGGCGCCGTTTAACTCAAACCCAAATGGATAGTGTTTCGGCACAGGCTAACGCAGTTGCCCGGCAGATTGGTGAATTAATGAGGGCTGGCAAAAAAGAAGAGGCCGAAGGCCTTAAAGCTAATACCGGCACCTGGAAAACAGAAATCCAAACACTGTCAGAACAGCTTGCGGCTATCGAAGATGAGTTGCAGCAAAAATTGGTATTGCTTCCAAATTTACCGCACAGTTCAGTGCCTAAAGGCCTTACTCCGGAAGACAATGAGGTTGTGCTTGAAAATGGCATTAAACCGTCATTGCCTGAAAACGCCCTGCCCCACTGGGAACTGGCTGCTAAATATAACCTGATAGATTTTGAACTTGGTGTTAAAATAACCGGTGCCGGCTTCCCCGTATATAAAAATAAAGGGGCAAAACTACAGCGTGCACTTATCAACTATTTTATTGATGAAGCCGAAAAAGCCGGCTACAGCGAAGTTAGCGTACCATTAATGGTGAACGAAGCATCAGGTTTTGGTACAAGCCAGTTACCCGATAAGGAAGGGCAAATGTATTTTGTGGGCATGGATAACTTATACCTGATACCTACTGCGGAAGTACCTATCACCAATATGTACCGCGATGTCATTTTAAAAGCTGCTGACCTTCCAGTGAAAAATTGCGGCCACACGCCCTGTTTTCGCCGGGAGGCTGGCTCTTATGGTGCACATGTGCGTGGCTTAAACCGTCTGCACCAATTTGATAAAGTAGAGATTGTACAGGTTGCTCATCCGGATAAATCATACGAAACGCTCGAACAAATGAGCCTTCATGTGCAAGGCTTACTGCAAAAATTAGGTTTGCCTTATCGTGTGTTACGCTTGTGCGGTGGCGATATGGGTTTTGGATCTGCCTTAACTTATGATATGGAAACCTGGAGCGGAGCTCAAAAACGCTGGCTCGAAGTATCATCAGTTTCAAATTTTGAATCTTTTCAAAGCAACCGCCTTAAACTTCGTTTCCGAAATGAGGATGGTAAAACACAACTGGCGCATACGCTTAATGGAAGCGCGCTGGCGTTGCCAAGAATTGTGGCAACATTATTAGAAAACAATCAAACGGAAAGTGGAATTAAAATACCCGAAGTGTTGGTGCCTTACACTCGCTTTGAATGGATAAGTTAAGTTAACAGATACCTGGCTTAGAGTGAAGCTTTTGTAAGCCAGTCAGATATCTTAGCGTCAATTATGGAGTTGATATGATTTACAACTGCTTTATCAGGATTAGCCAATTCATCTTTATAGATCACGTGATTAACGCCTAATAATTTCAGAAAGCTGTCAATTTTTCTGTCCGGATTGCGTTTAAAGCAACATATCTTAATTTTGTTGTAGTAAGAATTTGTGCGGATCCGGCGCAGAATTTTTTCCATGTCAGCACTTAAAAAATCATAATCAAATACTATAATGTGAGGCGCCATTTCATAGATAGCGGGGAAAACACGATCCACCGAGCTGACGTGTTTGATCAGCTTGTTACCGGTTAGTTCTATAGAAAAGATATTAGCAGCAACCAACAATACCCTTTCAGACTTATTATGTAGCATGATCGATTAATTAGAGGTTATAAAAATGATATATATTAATTTCGGTTTACCTTAAATCAATGATAAGTTTAGTTGTTTCTTCAAACCTCACTTCCCACTTTCCTTTTACGAAATTGCAAATTAAAGGTTACAGAATTAATTCAAAATCTGCATCGAAATTAATCGTATCTACATTGCCCCACTAGTCAACACGAATCAATCCGAAAATTTGTGGGGAAAAAGAAATAAGTATAATCTTTGCGGGATTTAAATGCAACCCATCTCCCTTGCAAAACACTTACTAAACCCTGGTCAGCCTACTATTTTCAGCCTTCATTTCAATATGCTGTATCAGAAACGGGTGACACAAAAAAAAACGTGAAACAGTGTATCGTCCTGAAAAAAGTTGACACTTATGAATATTATTACTTGAGAATAAAATTTGTAACAAATTTGGTGTATGTTTTACACTATTGTTTTTTATTATACATTTACAAGTATTATTATCCAATTTTAAACCGGTTAAGATCTTTGTTTTATAAATAAATTCACTGCTTGTGTTAAATGCAATCTGCTTTAATTTTAATTGCTCAGGCGCAAATACACACGCAGTTTTAATTACTAACCCAATGGCAAAATGAGAAAGCTTACAAAATTAACGCTGCTGCTAACAGTCATCACCTTTTCGGCCGTGGCACAGCAAAAAGCCATCGGTATGTTTGACGGCCAGTTGGATATCGGCAAAAACACCAAACCGGGCTCGGGAATTTATATCCCGCAAACGCAACAATATGTTATATCCGGTGCCGGGTATAATATCTGGTTTGATCATGATGAGTTCCATTATGTATACCGAAAAATGAAGGGCGACTTCATTCTATACACCCGTGCCGAATTTGTGGGATGGAACGGCGTAGAAGATCATCGTAAAGTTGGCTGGATGGTACGTAAATCATTAGACGGAAATTCAGCACAGGTAAACGCTGTTGAGCACGGCGACGGTCTTACTTCTCTGCAATTCAGAAGAACTACCGGTGCCACTACCGAAGAGATAAAATCAAAAATTACCCATGCCAATATAATTCAGCTCGAAAGAAATGGTAACACTTACATCATGCGTGTAGCCAAATATGGCGAGCCATTTGTTACCGAACAGGTAACTGACCTGAATTTGGGTGACGAAGTTTATGTGGGGTTATTCGTTGGCTCGCACAATCCGGATGTAGCTGAAACAGGTGTATTCAGGGATGTGCGTATCACAGCTCCTTTCCCGGGAGAGGCAAACCAGCGAACGCAAATGACACTGGGAAGCGACCTCGAAGTAATGGAAGTAGCAACCGGCAACAGGGAAATCATTTATTCGGCACCTTATTCTATACAGGCGCCTAACTGGACACCAGATAATAAAAGCCTTATATTTAATAGCGGCAAAGGGCTTTTGTATACATTAAATTTAAGCACCAGGAAATCAGCGCTATTAAATACGGGCAATGTAAAGAATAACAATAATGACCACGTATTATCATTTGATGGAAAAATGATAGGGCTAAGCAGTTTCGAAAAAGAACTTGGGGGCTCAATTATTTACACCGTACCGGTAACCGGCGGTACCCCTAAACAGATTACCCCGAAAGGCCCCTCCTATATGCATGGCTGGTCGCCAGATGGAAAGGACCTGGTATTTTGCGGAGACAGGAATGGCGAATATGATGTGTACAAAGTTCCGGCTAACGGCGGCCCTGAAATCCGTTTAACGGATGCAAAAGGATTAGATGACGGGCCCGAATATACACCTGACGGGAAATACATCTACTTTAATTCGGTCCGTTCTGGTTTGATGCAGATCTGGCGGATGAAACCGGACGGCAGCGACCAGGAGCAGGTTACAAACGATGATTTCAATAACTGGTTTGCCCATATTTCGCCGGACGGAAAGTGGTTGGTGTTCCTGACATTTTTGAAAGATGAAGTTGAACCGGGAATACACCCGCCATATAAGCACGTTTATATCCGCTTATTACCTATAACCGGCGGTAAACCAAAGGTATTGGCTTATTTTTACGGTGGCCAGGGTTCTATGAACACACCGTCTTGGTCGCCAGACAGCAAGCATATAGCATTTATTAGTAACACTAATCCAATTGAGCCGGTTAAATAAAACAATAAACATCATTTCTTATGAACGATAAAGAAATAACTGTGCTCATCAATAAGTTATTTGATGAAATTCAAAAATTGATACCTTTATATATGGGAAACCCTGTGGATAAAGCAATAGCCAATGGAAACGTTGCAGTCTGCGTGATTGATGATAACGGAAGTGTCCATGGAAAAATGTTTGGAACCGACAAAGCCCGGCTGAGACAATCCTATAAAGTAGCCTGGACCAAAGCAAGCCAGGTATGGCTTACCGGTTATAAAACCGGGGAGTACGAGCGAATGGTTTTTAATAAAGAGGTTGAAGAAAACGGCAATGGCATAGAGGCGCCTGATTTAATTGGATGGGAAGGCGGGCAGCCGCTTAGTTTAAAAGATGGATCAAAACTCGCGGTAGGTTTCAGCGGATTCAGAGGCGTGGTGGATCTTGAAATTATGGTTAAATCACTTGAACGTGCACAGTCGGAATAATAATTGTACAATTGATAACAAATAAAACATCTTAACATGAACTATATAGCTGATTCACAACGATACAAAGACATGGAATACCGCCGTTGCGGCAACAGCGGTTTAATGCTGCCCGCAGTATCCCTGGGCTTATGGCATAATTTTGGGCATATTGACGTGCTTGAAAACGGCCGCAATATTTTAAGGCGCGCTTTTGATAGTGGCATTACCCATTTTGACCTTGCAAATAATTACGGCCCGCCGGCAGGTTCAGCCGAAGAAAATTTTGGAAAACTGTTTAAGGATGATTTCCAAAGTTACCGCGATGAACTGATCATCTCTACCAAAGCGGGCTGGCCCATGTGGGAAGGACCTTATGGTGACTGGGGCTCTAAAAAATACCTGGTAGCAAGTTTGGATCAGAGCTTAAAAAGAATGGGCCTGGAATATGTTGATATATTCTATCACCACCGCCCTGACCCGGAAACACCACTGGAAGAAACGATGATGGCGCTTGACCTGATTGTTAGGCAGGGAAAGGCCCTTTATGTTGGAATATCAAGCTATCAACCTGAAGAAGCTGAAAAGGCATTTGCCATTTTAAAAGAACTGGGCACTCCATGCCTTATTCATCAGCCAAAATACTCCATGTTTGACAGATGGGTTGAAGATGGCCTGCTTGATGTTTTAGAAAAAGATGGCGTTGGTTGCATTCCTTTTTCACCGTTGGCACAGGGTCTTTTAACCAACAAATACATAAATGGAATTCCCGAAGGTTCAAGGGCTTCAGCTCACAGAGGCAACGGTGCGATAGAAGAAGATGCAATAACCCCTGATAAATTAGATCAAATTAAGGCATTAAATGAAATTGCTAAGGCCCGGGGGCAAAACCTGGCGCAAATGGCACTTGCCTGGATATTGAAAGACAAACGCATCACTTCAGTATTAATAGGCGCAAGCAGACCGGAGCAGGTAACAGATTCTATTGGCTGTCTGAGCAACCTGGTATTCAGTGATGATGAATTAAACAGGATTAACAAAATTCTAAAATAAATTAATAAGATCATGATAAAAAAAACGATCGTTTTTAGTTTATTCTTCCTGTTGATTGGGGGAATAATGAGTGCCGCTGCTCAGGACGGCCCGAGGGTGGGCCATATAGCGCTTTATGTGAAAGATTTAAATAAAAGTGCTGACTTTTATAGAAACGTGATGCAGCTTAAAGAAATACCGGAGCCTTTTCACGATGGTAAACATGTTTGGTTTAGAACGGGCGAACACAGCCAGCTGCATGTTATACAAGGGGCTGCAGAGGTGGAAGCCCATGATATTAACACACACTATGCCTATTCTGTAAGTAACCTTGAAACTTTTACCAGGCATCTCGACCAAATGCATGTTAAATATGGCAATTGGAAGCAAGACTCTAAAATGCCGCAATTAAGACCTGATGGTGTGAAACAGGTTTATTTGCAAGACCCTGATAATTTCTGGATAGAAGTTAATGATGACAAATTTTAACGAAGCTTATTAAGCCGGCATTTTAAACTATTTGCTCAACACAATTACCAAACCCTCCTGCTGATTGACAGCCGGAGGGTTTGCTGCTTTTTAGCATATAGTTTTTCTCGATCGAGTCAATTCGCTTAATTAAAGCACCGTGTTTTAACGGTTACAACTACCGTGTTTTAACGGGTTGCGGAAGCGCCTCTAACAGAGTAATTTCAAATAATTTTAGAATTTACAGGTTGAACAGTCAGCGGTTAATTAATTTGAAAGTTAACGACCCAAACCGAACAGCATTAACCCAAAGCGTTAATGAAAAGCTTTTCAGCCAACTGGTAGCCAGCGTGAAAGACTATGCTACATTTATGCTTGATCCTGAAGGTATTATACTATCATAGAACCAGCGAGCCGAACATATTAAAGGATATTATGCAGACGAAATTATTGGAAAGCATATCTCTATTTTTTTTTTACACCGAACCGGATAACATTAAAAAAGAGCCTCAGCGGAATGTGAGTGAAGCGCTGGCAATGGTCATACGAAAATGAAGGTTGGCGGGTTAGAAAAGGCGGCTCGGCATTTTGGGCTATTGTTGTTTTCAGCTCGCTTTATGACGATTCTCATAACCTGATAGATTTTGCTAGAGTTACGCACAACATTACACACCGTAAAAGAAAAGAGGATGAAAAAAGAAGAATTAAATACAGAACTTGATAAAAGCGTCAAAGAAAACACCCAAAAAACAATTCAAAATGAATTAAAGTTCCTAAAGCTTGTAGAAAACAGCCACGATGGCAGAGAAACACAACTGGCTATATTGAATGCCTTACCCCCCCATATCGCCCTGGTAAATGAGGACGGGAAAATTGTCGCTGTAAATGAATCCTGGAAAAAGCTCGCCATTTCAAGTAATTTTGGGGTGGCAAATTTTGGAATTGGGTATAGCTACCTAACCATTGCTGAGAAAGCGGCAAATGTTGACAAAACTAACGGAAGTAAAATTGGGAAGGGAATAAAGGAAGTTATCAGTGGCAACAAAAAAGAATTTGTTATGGAATATGCCGGCAGTAGTCACGGCGAAGATAGCTGGTTCCGGATTGTGGTTGCTCCCATAAACGATAACAATGAAAAAGGTGTGGTGATCTTACATATTAATATAATAGATCGTAAACACGCAGAGGCATCCCTGATAAAATCTGAAGCCAATCTTCGTTCTGTATTTGAAAATACAGACCTTTCCATTGTGTTGTTTGATAACGACCTAAAGATTGTTTCATTTAATGGTAATGCACACCAGCAATCGTCTAAATATTTTGCTAAAAAGTTAAAAATAGGCAACTCAGCATTTAAATATTTTCCAAAAAAAAGATGGCCTGTAATTAAAGAAGTTATCAACGGCGCCGGAAATAAAGGAATCATCAGTTACGAAACCATTTATATAGTAAAAGATGGTGGTATGGAATGGTTCGAGGTAAATTGGAGAAGTGTTGTTAATCAAAAGGGAGAAGTTGTGGGTGTCATTCTTACGTTAAAAAATATCACTGAAAAGAAAACCGCTGACCTTGAACGCGAAAAAATCGCTGCAGACCTGGTTAAGAGAATTAACGACTTGGAGCAATTTACTTATATTATATCGCACAATTTAAGGTCGTCGGTTTCAAATATTAAAGGATTAACAAATTTGCTGAGTTTTTATGAACACCCGGATCCGGAGTGTCTAGAAACCTTACAGTCACTAAATGCTTCAGTAAGCAATCTCGACAATGTGATTATTGACCTTAATCAAATTTTGCAAACAGGAAAACAAGGCAGCGAAAAAATTGAGGTAGTATCTTTTCCTATATTGATCCAGGAAATAACCGCAGAACTTAGGCCCATGATCCTTAAAAATAATGCGGATATTAACTGCGATTTTAGTGAAATCGGCGAAATCTTGATACTCAAAAGCTACCTATACAGTATTTTTCAAAACCTGATAGTTAATAGCATAAAGTACAGGCAAACTGAGATTGATCCGATAATAACGATTAAAACCACCTTATAGGGTTAGAAGGCGCTTATTTGCCTCCGCGACAAGGGGAAAGGCATCGTTATGAACAAACATGTCTCCCAAACATTTGGGCTATATAATAGGTTTGATCATACGGTTGAGGGTAAAGGGATGGGCTTATTTATGGTGAAAACGCAGGTTGAAAATATCGGAGGAACCATAAGCGTTAAAAGTACACTAAATAAAGGAACCGAATTCTTGATAGAATTGCCCGTTAACTTCAAAAACTAAAAAATGACATGACTTCCTGACGTTCGTTGATGTATGTTTATTAGTGAATAATTCCTATTTTTACCCGTAACCAACTTACCGGAAATTAGCTTCCTCTTCCGGTTATATTGAAAATTGCTAAAATGAGATCTTTTATACTATCCCTGTTTTTGTCTTGCTTGTTTCTTCAAAGCCAGGCACAGCTTACTACCGCAAAAATTTTTAACGACCACATGGTACTGCAAAGAAACCAGGAAGTTCCAGTGTGGGGGTGGTCCGCAAAAAAAGCAAAAGTGACTATCGATTTCAATGGGCAATTGATAAGCACCAAAGCCGATGAGCAGGGTAACTGGAAAATCCTGTTGAAACCCATGAAAGAAGGCGGCCCGTATGCGATGAAAATCTCTTCAGGAAAGGAGCACCTTGTTTACCTAGATATAATGCTTGGTGAGGTGTGGATTTGCTCCGGACAGTCGAATATGGAATTCGTGTTAAAAAATGCAACCGGATACAAGTACGAGCAAATAAATGCGGCAAAAATGCCTATCCGCCAATTTGCTGTTCCCAAAAAAATAAGTATGAAACCTGAGAAAGACCTGTCTGGCGGACAATGGGTGAAAGCCGATACCAATACAGTAGGAGAATTTACTGCCGTTGGCTACTTCTTCGCAAAAAAAATCACGCAGCAATTAAATGTCACCGTTGGCTTAATCTATTCCAACTGGGGTGGAACAGAGATAGAAGATTGGATAAGCAAAGATGCTATGATGGCTTCGCCCGAACTGAATGCTGCCGCAAAAACACTCCCGGTAACCCTGGATGACGTAAAGAAGCGGGTTGACAGGCAATTAAAAGACTACGCCTACAATAAAAAGCCGGTTGTTGATTTCACAGCCGAACAACTAGCTGCCGAACCTGCTTCATTTTTTGATTTTTGGCAACGCGGCAATGCGCCCGGTGCCTGGGAATGGATGGGTAAATTATATAGCTACCGCGGTCAGGGGTTTATGCAGAGAACCATAAAGCTGGACGGCCTTTATTCCAACCGTAATTCAACAATCCGTTTAGGACAGACAGATGCCGACCTGGCAATATATATTAACGGAAAATTAATAAAAACCGGAACCTTGCCTGCCAATTACCAGCTTGACCTGCCGGCAGGCACCTGGAAGCCGGGTGATAACAGTTTGCTGATCAATCTGAGGTCGCAGCAAAAAAACCCATCGTGGTTTGGTATTGGCCTTAACGGGATGGGGAACGACCTTTATGTGCATTTTGCAGATACCACAATAAATTTGGCCGACGGAAACTGGCGCACTATGCCAGACCTGAGCAAGCCTTATCACTTTGAGCTGTTACCTAACAATACGCCATTCTTACTTTATAACGCAATGGTTAATCCGTTAATACCGTATGCAATAGCCGGTGTTACCTGGTACCAGGGAGAATCAAATACATTAAGGGCTTTTCAATACCGTACCACATTTCCTTTACTTATTACCAACTGGCGCAGTAAGTGGAAACGGGACTTTCCGTTTTTATTTGTCCAGGTATCTTCATTTGGCGGTATGCAAAGCAGTGATTACGGAAGCAGTTGGGCCGAATTAAGGGAAGCTCAAACAATGGCTCTGCAATTACCAAATACGGGGATGGCAGTTACAACCGATATTGGGGATGCTTACAATGTGCATCCTACAGATAAAGCAACTGTTGGTTTGCGGCTTGCCAACAAAGCATTAAGCATAGTATATCACCTCCCTGGGTTTTATGAGAGCCCGGTATTCAATTCAGCAGATTTTAAAAACGGTTATGCAATAGTTAATTTTAAGCATGCAGACAATGGGCTTATCGCAAAAGATAAATATGGGTACATAAAGGGCTTTGAACTGGCCGGCCCAGATCATAAATTTTACTACGCCCAGGCCATGATCATTGAAAATAATAAAGTTAAAGTATGGAGCAACCTTGTGCCTCAACCAGTATCGGTACGTTATGCCTGGACCGATGCTCCTATTGATGCAAATCTTTTTAACAAAGAAGGATTCCCCGTTAACTCATTCAGATCAGATAGCTGGAAAGGTATTACTGAAGGGCATAAATTTGAATAGTTATTAATGTCAAATCCTGATTAGTATCAAAAAAACAGTCCGGCCGGTTAAAAAACAGAAGTGATAGGTATCCTTTTTTATTTTGTCATAACCGGATTTAAAGAAGATATACTGATTTAAAATTGCAAAGTCTCGAAATATTCCGTAATTTATATTTACCTTTTAGCTATCTTTCCAAACTTAATTTTATTAAACAACAACTTTATGCAATTTAAGGAAACAATTAAGCGTTGTTGTTAGTATAAGTACAGAGAAGAATAACCAATTTAAATAGATGGTGTTTTAATAATGACAAATAGAAGATCTTGCCCGGTATCCTGCAAAAATTAACTCCTCCGCAATCAGCTTCAAATCCAAAACTAAACTAACGCACTAAACAAACTATTACCAGCACTTAGATATTACCTGCCGGAGGCCAATATTTGAGGGACTGTAAATAAATCAATGATAAAGACAAACAACATGCAAGAGCAAGCCGTCGAAAATCAAAGCAGGATATATCTGTACGATTTGATGAATGAAGCCAAAGAACACGGTTTTAAAAATGATGACCAGTGGCAATTAAGCCTGGTTACCGCTAATGAAAAAACAAGAATAATGAAGGATTATTATCCTGCAATAGCAACCAAAATATTCCCCGAAATATTATTACAGGTATTTCATTCTGTAAAATCAAGTCTCAGCCAGTCTTTAAGTAAAGAAGAAGAGCAAATGGATACTAAGAGCATCTTAAAGGACGAACTAAATTATATAGTTGCATTTAATCCAAACAGGCCCCGCCACTAAGAGCTGTAACCAATAAGTATTATTTATTAGCACGTATCATATTAAATTTAGCGTCAATGGCATTTTTAGACCATGTTTTACAAGTTCCTGCTTATGGATGGAAAAATGAGCAGGGAGAGTTGATTAAACCCACAAGCGGGCAGATTTTGAAAGAATTTTTTTCAAGGTTAAATATTTTAAAAACCCGCAAAAATTGGCTGCCCGCTTTTAGCTGGCTTAAAGTACTTTGCCTAATCCCGTTTTTCTTTCTGTTTTTATTTAAATTTTTTAATCCGTGGATGCTGTTATGTGCTTTTTTGTACAGCATGGTAATTATGGGCACACACGGGACTATATGGCACCACAGGTTCTGTACGCATGGGGCCTATAAATTCCGTAATCCTTTTTGGCGTTTTTTTACGCAAAATCTTACCCTAAATGTAATTCCCGAAGAGATCTACGTGATATCACACCATGTACATCATGCAAAATCAGACCAGCCCGGCGATCCTTATAACGCCCAGGCAGGTTTTTTATATTGCTTCCTTGCTGATGTAAATCATCAGCCTATTGCAAAAGACCTAACCGAATCTGACTACAACCGCGTAAAGTTGCTGATGCAGCATACCGGTGTAAAAGCGAATACTTACAGGCAGTACCAACAATGGGGATCGTATGTTAATCCTTACCGCGCAGTAATGGCCTGGGTACTTAACTGGTCGTTCTGGTATCTGGTATTTTACCTTATCGGCGGCAACGCGCTGGCATGTACTTTATTTGGCGCGGCTGGCTTTTGGGCTGTTGGCGTACGGACTTTTAATTATGACGGGCATGCAAAAGGTAAAGATAAACAGCGTGAAGGCATAGATTATTCCCAAAACGACAAATCAATTAACCAACTATGGCCTGGCATGGTAGCCGGCGAGTGGCATAACAACCATCATCTTTTTCCGAAAAGTGCCCGCAGCGGCTTTAAGCCACACCAGATTGATATGGCCTGGTACTATATTAAAGTGATGAAATGGCTGGGTGCGGTAAGCTCTTATAAAGATTCCAAAAAACAATTTTATGAACAATATTATCAACCCTATCTTGATAATAAGACACAAACCTTGATAATTGTTGAATCAAATGAACGCCCAAAAGACAAGCTGAACTATCATAAAACTGCGTAGTTTGTGAATTACTACCGTGTTTTCACCTTTAAAATACCGTTAAAGCACTGATTGAATTATTTTTCAGATCAGGTATCTTTAACAAAAAAAATATGCACATTGCCTTAAAATTAATTAGCGGTTTTAAGCTAATTAATTTTAAGATTCCATACCAAAGGCGTATGCTGAAAAGCCTGTAATAGAGTAAGCATCATTAACCTAAATAAACCTTATGGCAAATCCATTAACACTTTTTGTGCCGATACAGCAGACCGTTGGTGCACAGGCGGCAGCACAATTCGCTTATGATAATTTTGTAAAAAATGTACAAGCAGGCCTTGATGAATCAAACATTGTTCATTATGCCCGCCTTGCCCTTATTCCCAACGCTTCGGGCGAAGGCACTTACGCCATATTATTGATAACCACTTTTGACGGGCCTATGGACCCTTATCTCGGTTTCTTTTGGAAAAACCCAAGTACTCAACAAGCTTTTGCCGGGATAGCTGCCATTGCGTTAAACCCACCGAGCCCACCGGTAACTGACCTTACAGGTTTTGAAAACTTTATTAATGACAATAATCTTAACAAATCGGCATCGCCGGGCGTTTCAAGCGATCTTTATCAGGCGTATTCACAAACTGTAAAGGAGATAAAACAAGCATATCCTCATAAAACAGTGCTTCCAAAGCATGCTAAATAAAGCATACTTATTTTAAGTTCTTAATGAAGCATCAGCCGGCCTTCCGGTTGATGCTGTCTTATGTCCTTATTCCTTAAAAATTTATTATGGCTACAATAAATAGTACTGCCCAACCTGATAAATCCAATATACAAGGTATGATATTGCGGGGTTTCACGCATCCTTATTCTTGTCACATGATCTTTAAATTTAATAACAAGGCTGGTGCTAAAAGTTTTATAAAAGCAATATTGCCCTATGTGCAATCGGCTGAGAGCTGGGGCGATGAAAAGCCAGATTTGATGCTTAATATCGGGCTTACTTATACAGGAATTGCTACTGTAAGCAATCTTACCAAGGCGCAGTTGAATTTTTTTCCATCTCCTTTTCAAAAGGGGCCTACCAGCGGCGGGTCACAGCAATCCTTGAATGATTACGGGCCGAGCGATCCGTCCGGCTGGGCATTTGGGAACAGTACAAATCAGGTAGATTGTGTTGTACACAGCTATGCAATGAATCCGGCGGCGCTCAAACAGGTGGTTTCTTTAGTATCCGATGCCGGCAAATCCAGTGGCCTTACAGAATTTTTTCCTATTGATAACGGCACAAAACGATTGGAAGAATATGCTTTAATACCACGTTACAGCGTTCATTTCGGATATCTTGATGGCATTGACCAACCTGAATTGGGATGGAGCGATCCGCCCGATCCGCTTGACAACAATGACCTGAGAAATTTCCTTATCGGATATCCGCTTTCATCATCGGGCCCCGGGCCCATTAGTGGCGAGGCTGGTGCATTTGCAAAAGATGGCTGCTATAATGCTTTCCGGATGTTATACCAGGATGTGGAAACTTTCGATAAATTTTTAACCGACAATGCAGACCAGATCGCTAAAGAAATAGGAAATACGCCGGAATATACAAAAGAATGGCTGGCTGCGAAGTTAAATGGCAGATGGAGAAATGGATCGCCGCTTGAGTTGTCGCCTGATAATCCAGACCCCAAAACGAGCCAGGCCACCAAATTTAGCTATGCGAATGACACAACAGGAATGAAATGTCCTTTTGCAGCACATACCCGGGTCGGAAATCCAAGAGATGAGGAAATGGCCAGTTCAGAGCCTGTTCCGCCGCCAAGATTAATAAGACGCGGAATGGCTTATGGAGCCCCCCCAACGATAAAAAGTTATGAAGGCGAACGCGGGTTGATTGGTCTTTTTCTATGTGGTTCACTATCGGGACAGTTTGAATTGCTTTATTCCTGGATCAACACCACAAATTTCAGCGACCTTATTCCCATCGGGCAACAACAGGGCCAGGATGGTTTGATTGCCAACAGAAGCCTGCCAGGTGCCGATAATTCTTACACCATACCAACGGAAAAGGGTGCCGTAAAAATAACTTCGCTGCCACAATTTGTGGTAACCAGGGGTACGGCCTATTGTCTGTTGCCCAGTTTAAGCACATTAAAAAGTATAGCAGAATAAAATCTTTAAACTAATTCCCTGCGGGTTAAAAATAGCACTGGCAGGGAATTATTTAACTACAATGAATTTCTATACATCACCCTGAACGGAATAGCCAAATGCTCTTTAGTATTATTAAGCATCATTTCGGCCGCTTTTTCGCCCATCATTTTAAAATTGGTTGAAATGGTAGTGATGCCATTAAGGATGATCTTTTTTAAAGGAGTTTCATTGTACGAAATAACCCCTATATCCTTTGCAATCTTTAATTTACTTCCTATAATTTTCTCTATCAGTTCAACCAGGTCATCTTCCATTAAATTGATATACACTGTTCCCGGTAATAGGTTTTCATTTTTCAGGTGATGAATAACATCATACTCAAAAGCATACTGCCTGCAAAAGTTTAAGAAGCCGGTTAATATCTCTTTGGAATAATAACTATTTTCGGGGAAAATGATCTTTAAAGTATGGTATCTGCTAAGTTGCTCCAATAATTGCTCCAGCGCGTAGTAAATATCTTCTTCAAAATTTTCATACACAGCGCCAAAATCACCGGTAACACCTTCAATTAATTTATCCATCAATATTAATTTATCTTTTGGCAGCTCATTAATTACAGCGGAAGCATTTTCGGCGTTCTCAATAAAATGCGGGATGATAACCAGTTTGGAATAATTGTCGATATTATTTGCCAGCAATTTTTTAAAGAAATTAAAATTATTGTTATAAATGTAAAAATCAATGGCAGCATTACTCCCCAAAGTTACGGCAAAGGCATAATAAATGATCTTTTTGTGGCTGCTTAGTTTGTT
>JAQNCM010000667.1 GCA_029237615.1 Mucilaginibacter sp. | reverse complement strand
CCGTCGCATTCGACATGGCAAACCTCATCGGCATCAGTCTCCTGATGCTTCTCTACCGCCGCCACCCTGGCCATCTCCGCCCCTGGCCCTACCGCCTCATCGCCTGGATCGGCCTCTACTCCTACGGCATCTATCTCTGGCACGTATCCGTCTACGCCGTCGCGGCCAGCCTCGCCCATCGTCTCCCCACCGCTGCCCGCCTTCCCTGGACCATCCTCGCTCAGCCCCTCCTCGGCATCTCCATCGGCATCCTTATGAGCCGCTTCGTCGAGTTCCCCATGCTTCATCTCCGCGATCGCTGGTTCCCGCGCAACATCGGAGACCCCGCCCAAAGCACCGTCGAGGGCCATCGCCACATCGAGCCCGTCATTCCGTTCATAGTCGACACACCGGCAACGAACGCCAGCTAAGCAATACAGCCGACAGACCTCGTCCATCCCATCAAATACTCTTTCAACCAGAACTGACATCCCCGGAACCGTCAGGGGAAATCAGCAAGCGTAGCGGCTTCATCGTGTACGGCCGCGGCAAGGTCGCCATCCACTCCCGCAAAGACCTCGAGAACGCCGCCTGCGACTGTTATAAAGTCATCTCCCCCTCTACCAGAACCTCTACCGTGATGTGTTCCTTACGCCGGATACCATGCAGAAGAATCTAGCCGACCAGCCCACACGATATAAAAACGGCGAGATCGCAAATACCTCTCTCTCTCCCATCGTCCTCAGCGACGCAATCGATCGAACATCGAGGATACCTTCATGGCTCAACACAAAAGTCTTGCCAACGCACAACGTGCCGGCCTCGTTCCCCCCGGCACAACTATCTCAAAGAGCAGGATCAGCAGACTGGCGAATCCATCCCAAACCAGCATCCCCCTTTACAGAAAGACTAGCGAGATCGCCAACTCCGTTCCTCACTGCGAACCGCCTATCCACCTTCCCTATCGCATCCTCTCCTTCGGAAGGGATTCCCTCCTCCTCGACATCAGGCGATGCCTCTTCGCCATATACTTCGACTCCATCCTCGCCTCTACCCTGGCAGAAATCGAGAGTCTTCAGGCAACGCCCGTCGTCGACCTCCTCATCCTCTGCCATACCCTCTCCGAGCAGGAGTGCTACAGGGCCACCGCCATCACCCATCGACGCTGGCCCGCCGTCCAGATCCTCTCTCTCTGCTGCGACAGAAAACCCTGCCACCACGTCTCGAACCACGTCATCGACCCCCTCGATGGACCGCGCGCCCTTCTGCGTACGGTCTGCCAGATCCTCCAGGCCCCCATTCAGATCGCGTAACCCGCAAACGCACACAGACCATCAAACGGATGGAATTCCCATGCGCAAAACGTCGTTTGCTTCGTCCTTATGCATCCAACTCATCAACGATGTGGGTATTTGAAATGACATTCAAAAACAAACATAACGATGCGATGAACGAAAACGTGGACTTGAAAGATGCGCAAATCATTCAGGTCGACCTCATCAACCAGGACAGAATCCTCTTCCTCTTTTCCAATGGAGCGACCAAAGCAATGAGCGCGGAGACCGTGCGGCAGCTCGTCCTCAACGAAGCCGGCGAGATCGTCTTGCAAGACCCCGGACCCAAGCCTCTCCCATGAGAAATAGTCCATGCCGGTCCGGAGCTAAAGCGTATAACTCCAACCCGCGAAGAGCAGGCATTCAACTGCCGGCGGAGAGCTTGAGAAGAGTGTTTTTATTAGTCGGATTTGCTCTTACACCCAATAAGAACAAAAGTAAAAATTATTCCGATATCTATCGCGTTATCCGCTGAACTCGTCGTGTTCAACACGATGGCTGGCCTGTCCCTTCATCAAACGGCCTACCATCTACAAACCCACTCACTTCAATGAACGTGTTCCGAAACCTCGGCCCACTCGGTAGGAATCCAGGGCATCAGACCCGTCCCCTGAAGGAACTGAACCGTCCGTCTTGCTTCCCCAAAGAACACGTAGCGGCACCCCCGCATTCGAGTCCTGTCGAAGATCACCGGTCCGCCACTGTACTCCAGAACGCAGTTGCTGAGAACGCAATCTACAAACCGTTTTCCATCAATTTCAATGGTCTCGTTTTCTATTACTTGTGAGAAGATTTCTACCAACCCGTCACTCCTGAAAGGAATTTACCCACGGGGGTCACGTACGTCGAACTGACCGCGATCCGTACTTTCATATTACTAAAATATGAACTTGTATTCACCTTTTTGAAACTCATCGCGAGCCGCCTGTATGTCCTGATTCAACAGCATCTTGCGGCCCTTGCGGCCTATAGTGCTCATTCGGTGGGTCAAAATTAAGTTTAAAAAACGTGAGTAGATCGTTTCCGATACTATATGTCGGACGAGTGACATTGTGGAGGCGTCTTCCATAATGCCGAAGCAAACAACTGGCGAGTGGGGGTGCTTCCCTCCTTACGTGACGTCACCATGACGTTCTTCCAGTACAGAGGAAACTCTGGGAAAGCTGGATTCATGCCAATGCCTCTCTCCGGCCTCGATCGAGGCTTGTCGCGGAACATCCCGCAACCTGTCTCCGCCGGCTACGCCTCCGTACCCCCTGAGGAAACCGCCTTCGCCATGTCCATCTTCGTCGGCGCCGCAAACGGACAGATCGCCAGCTCGACATCCAGAG
>JAQNCM010000135.1 GCA_029237615.1 Mucilaginibacter sp. | reverse complement strand
GCCGCCTCCGTATTGTATTTTACGTTGGCCTCCCTGTTGTTATCTGTATTAGATACGGTTAACGTTAATTGGGCGGCCGGTGCTTTCTGAAGACTTGCGGTAATTGCTTTGCGTAAAGTACTTTCTTCCGATCCAACAAATTCAGATTTTCCGTTAACAACTATCTGTGGCGTATAAACAGATTGCAGGTGTAAATAATCAGCATATTCATGTTGCCGCTTTGAAAAATTGGCACTGCTGAATACATCTCTCCATCCTAAACGATTCCAATAATCAACATGATACGCCAGTATATAAACCGGTTTATCTTTGCTTTCTTTTTCAATCTTTGCTACCAGTTCATCAGCCGGCGGACAACTGGAACATCCTTCAGAAGTAAAAAGCTCGATGACTGCAAAGCCCTTTTTATCCGCGTTGACTTTATTTAAAAACCGGGCATTGATAAAGGCAGTTGAACCCAAAGCCGCAACGGCAAGAAAAGCGACAAGGGTAAATATTTTAATTGGTCTCATAGAATTATGAATTAAATTTATGGTCTTTAGAGAGGTAGTCGGGCGTCGGTTTAAAACCTTACAATAAATTTAATAATTTTATTTTTTAAACTACACTAAAATAATAGAAGTGGATTATGACAGGATATAGCTATAACTTTAATGATTACCGGGCTTCATATTATTTTAATAAAGTTGTAAGGCTTTTGAATTATTAACGACCAAGCAGGCAACGGATTGCATTTTTTACCTCAATTAGTACTTTTTTAATTTGTTAACCACGTGTTTGTTTATGAAACTTGATCCTCATCAATGGGTTAGTGCCCACGCCGATTATCTTTATGCCTTTGCCATTACACGCTTAAATGAAGAGGAACTGGCAAGAGATCTGGTGCAGGACACTTTTTTGGCCGCATTAGAAAAGCTCGGAAGTTTTGAAGGTAAAAGTACAGAACGAACCTGGCTTACCGCAATACTTAAAAATAAGATCATGGATGTATATAGAAAGAAATCCTCCGGTTTAAAAACAACAGCGATCATGGAAGCAGAACAGGATCAGGAATATTTTTTTAGCAAGGACGACGGGCATTGGAATAAAGAGCATTTGCCCCAGGCGTTTGGAATTGAGGACAAAGACCACCTGGTTAATAAGGAATTTGAGCAGGTGCTAAAAAAATGTATGCAAAAGCTTCCCGCTTTATGGATGGCTGTTTTCACAATGAAGCACCTGGAGGACGAGCTGACCGGTACTATTTGTACAGAATTAAAGGTGAGTGCGTCAAACTTTTGGGTGATCATTCACCGGGCCAAGCTCAACCTGAGGGCTTGTCTTCAGAAAAACTGGGTTTAAATAAGAAACCATGAGCCATTTGAAAAAAATTATATATAACTGTAAACAGGCAACCTTCCTGATAGAAAAAAAAGCCATCAAAAGGCTCAGCTTTCGCGAAACGGTTGAGCTGCGGATCCATTTATACGGTTGTTCTTTTTGCCGGTTGTTTGGCGTACAAAGCCGGGCTATTAATAATATAGTGAAGGAGCTTTTTCGCAGGTCAATGCAATCCGGTATCAGCCTTGATGAAAGATTTAAAAACAACCTGCAGCAGCGGATTGAGGAGGAGCTTAAAAAAAATTAAAATGATTAATTTATGCGAATAAAACTTGTTATGAAAAATGCCCTCTTCTTCCTGTTTTTATTGTACGGAGGCCTTGTTTTTTCGCAGGGGAAATTAACGCCTACCAAACAGTTTACCATAAGTGGCAAAGTGAAAAAGGAATCTGTAATCACCATGGATTCATTGTACAGGTATAATACCGCAGTTATAGGCGATATTAAGGTTACCAATCACCTGGGTGAATTTAAGCATAAGGATGAACAGTTAAAAGGAGTTTTGTTGAAAGATGTTTTAAATCACACCATGATAGATGCCAGCAGTCCTAAACTGTTAAGTGAATATTATTTTACCTGTATTGGCGCGGATGGCTACAAGGTGGTGTATTCATGGAATGAGCTGTTAATACCGAAGTGGGCGACCATGTTTACCTAATTATAGAAAAGAATAGCGTTAAAGCTGCACAAATGCCCGAAAGCATCCAAATGACCTCGATGATGGATTTTAAAACCGGTCGCAGGTATTTGCACAATCTCGATAAGCTTGTTGTGGGTAGAACGGATTAAGGCATCAAGTGGTTGAAGGCACCATGCCTTTATCGTAGTAGTTTATTACCTCAACCAACAAAAGGTTTGGCACCCAGCTTATGAATGCGATAATAATGTAGTTATTTTCAAAGCCCACGCCATTGCCAAAAACAGTGAACAGCCATATATATAACCGAAGCGTTACCGCTGCAAATGCCAGCGAATAGCTTCTGCGCATCATTTTAACATGGTCAGTTACCTTCCCATTTTTTATCAATAGCCATGCTGAAAGGGTAAAGCCAACCCACAGGGTGTTTTGTAAAAAGAAAGATGCGAAAACCCAATTGCCCCGGTTTATAAACAAGGTCATTACATAGGCACCAGGAGCCGCAAAAAACAATACACCAAAAACATACAGTTTCCCCAATGCTTTATGTAGAGCCTTATTGTTATAAACTTTTTTTGAGAATTGAAAAAAGCCTGCCAATAAAATGATACTGCTGCCAATAATGTGAAAATAAAATGCCGGGAGATACCACCCGGTTTTTACTGCCGCTTGTTTTATTTGTAAAAAGTGAGAATCGTTTTTAAAATCGAAGTATTGTAAAAAAGTACCGAGGCATAATACTATAACCCAAAAAAACGCAAAATACCACACTAGTCTTACTGCAATCTTCATTTGGCTGCAAGTGTATTGGGTTTGGGTTTTACTTCCTTTAGTTTTTGATTGATCCAGTTAATATTATATTTATCAATTACAGTAAGGGAATCATCAACGTTGGCGTTGTTTGGTTTGTCGCTACCACTGTTATATATTTCCGTCTCGCTAAATATTTCCTGCCATCTTTTATCTTTAAACTTGTACTTGTAGTCGGCATAAATTTCATTTTTTATATACTTAAGTATCTCCGGCGTGATATGGTCAATGGTCATCGCCTTCCTTTTATCATAGGGTCCTGCCCCGATTAACAAATTGTAACAGGCAGATAAATAAGAATCATCCATTTCCACGTATTTCGTAAAACCAAACGTTCTATTATTACGAAGTTCGGTCAACTTATTATTCTTAATGGCTAAATAATGGTAATAGGTACCGCCGGTAATGTCTTTAGTACTATCGTAAAGCGAAACATAAAGAATAGCACCGCTTTTTACCTCGAACAAAGAATCGTTTAATACTTTAATGCTATTTACATCACAAATCCCATTCAGCAAACCGCCACCCTCTTCGTAACTATAATCGGTGCCAATTTCCTGGGTTAATATTCGGTCACGCTTTTTGTCTAGAATTACAATATTTTTTTTGTCGTAAAATTCGCTTCTTCCCCCCAAAAAATAATCTCTGATGGAATAAAAAGACGCCTCAAGCCAATTATCTGCTGCTTTGATGTTTCCCGAATATTTAACCTCGTAGTTTTTATGAGTACCTTCTTCGCCAAAATCCCGAAAAGTTCGTAATGGGTTTTTAAAGCTTTCCCATTTCGAAATCATATTGAGGTCAACAAGATATGAGGGCGAAATATAAACAGCGTTGTGGTGATTTTTAGAATTA
>JAQNCM010000475.1 GCA_029237615.1 Mucilaginibacter sp. | reverse complement strand
TGCGTGCACGATGATCACCAGTGGGATCAGCAGCAGTGAGCCGACGATCAGGATCATGCACAGGCGTTCGAACCGTCGGAACGAGCCCGTGCTGACGGCGCCGATGACGAACAGGGCGGCCACGATGATGCCGGGAATGAGCGGGATACCGAGGTAGGTGAGGCCCAGACTGATCCCGATGAATTCGGTCACGATGGTGAGAGCGTTCAGGATGAACAGGTCGATGACGCTGAACGCGCCCCAGAACTTTCCAAAGCGTTCCAGGATCAGTCGGGCGTGGCCGACGCCGGTGACAGCGCCCAGACGGAGAACCATCTCCTGGTTGACGTAGAGGACGGGGACCAGGAGCACCAGCACCCAGAGCAGGCTTGTGCCGTAATTCTGACCGGCCTCCGTGTACGTTCCGAACGCGCCGGCGTCGTTGTCTCCGACCATGACGATCAGGCCGGGTCCGACGATTGTGGCCAGGGTGCGGAGTTTCGCCGACATTTTCTTTCGGGGGGCTTCGTCCCCCAGCTGGATCGTGCCGAAGGCACCCTCAATGTTCCCGATGTGAGCCGAATCCAGTGCGGACGATTCGGCAGGCTGCGGCTGGGTGTTGGTCGACGAGGTCATGGGAGACCGCTTCCTCCCCTCAGAGTCGGGGATAAAGATTGGGACTTGGAACCGGGCGACCGCCAGCTGGGTGCAATCGCCGATTGGGGCACCTCCGCGCGACACTGCATCACGCCAACTCCCGAAAGCGAATGAGAGGTTATCGGGGTGCGGTGCGGGTCGTGCGGGGCGCGGGTCTATGGCCGTCGTTCATCGACTACCTCCCGCACATCGGCAGCACCGGGGGGCCCACCTGGCGGTGGGACGCTGCCCCTCCTCGTAAGACCTTTGGCACTTCGCGGCGTCAACCCGACACGAGTTCGGGAGCCAATCGGGGCCACCCCTTAGGTCGGGGCGGCCTGTCCTGACCCGGGGCGTCTCTCGACGTTGGGGGTCGCTGGCATGTTTCCGCGAAGGAGCCTCAGCTAACGAGCGGCACCTTGCACTGACCATGATATACGTCAATCGCCCCGCGAGAGAACGGCAGAATCGCTCCGGACGCCTCGGTGTCCAGGCCTTTCACCCGGCCGTCCCAGCACGACGCCGCACCCGCTGCGGCCGGCGACCGTTCGGGGGATATTCAGTGTTACTAGGTGACTCCCTGCGTGTGCAGAAGAGTTCCGATGCCAAAGGTCGCTGCAAGGGCGAGGGCGCCGCCGACGACGGTGCGAAATGTCGCTCGGCCCCGGGGGGCGCCACCGAGCTGCGCACCAAGGGAACCGGTGATGGAGAGCGCGATCAGCACGGCGAGGAAGGTCGTCGGCACCCGCCAGGCCTGGGGTGGGAGCAGTATTGCGGCCAGCGGGAGCAGGCCGCCGATCGCGAACGAGATCGCGGATGCGAAGGCGGCATGCCATGGGCTGACCACATCGTCGGGGTCGATGTCGAGCTCGGCGGACAGGTGGGCGGTCAGTGCATCGTGTTCGGTGAGTTCTTCTGCGACCTGCCGCGCGGTGGGTTCGGTCAGGCCCTTGGCTTGATAGAGCCCGGCGAGCTCGGTGAGCTCCTGTTCTGGTGACTCGGTGAGCTCCTGCTTCTCTTTGGCGATGAGCGCTCGCTCGCTGTCGCGCTGGCTGCTGACGGAGACGTACTCGCCGAGGGCCATGGACACCATCCCGCCAACCAGTGCGGCCACGCCGGCGGTGAGGATAGTGCCGGAGGCGGAGGTTGCTCCCGCGACTCCGACCACAATTGCGGCGACCGAGACGATCCCATCGTTGGCACCCAATACGCCGGCCCGCAGCCAGTTGAGTCGCTGGGCCAACCCCCCCACGCGGTGGGGTTCATCCGGGTGCTGACCTTGAAGGTCTCCCGCGCCCGACCTTTCGGAACTGTCAGCAGACATGTAATCAGTCAAGCACTCCGTAGCAGGTGAATCCAGCGGGTTGACTTCGTCTCGGAACGGATGCGGGTGAGGCTATTGTCCGCTCGTGGTGAACCAGATCCCGTAGATGCCGGCGACGCACATCAGTACCGTCGTGATCCAGCCCATCGTCGCGGCGAGCCTCCCGTTTCGGTACTTGCCCATGATCGTCCGATCCCGGGAAATGAGCATCATGACGATCAGGAACGGTCCGGCCGCGATGCCGTTGACGATCGCGCTCAGAACCAGCAATCCGATCGGATCGGTGGAGACCACGGCGAGGATGGTGCCGGCCACCATGCCGATGCCGAGTAGCACGTAGAACAATGGTGCCCTCCTGGGGCTGCGGTCGAGTCCCCAGTTCTTGTTCATCAGCCCGGCCAATCCTGCGGCACCGGACGCCGCCAAGACCGGGACGGCAAGCACGCCGGACCCGATAAACCCGAGGGCGAACAGGATGCCGGCATAGCTTCCGGCGATCGGCTGAAGCGCCTTGGCGGCTTCCGCGGCGCTTGACACGGCCTTGTGATGCGCGCCAAGGGTGGCGGCGGACGAGGCGATGATGGCGAACATGATCAGCACGGAGAAGGCCATCCCGGTGAACACATCCACGCGTCCGTTGCGCAATCGGCGTTTTGCTTCCGGCTCGGGTCGCTCCTCGAGCGCCGGAGCTTCGTCTCCACCGCGTTTTTCTGCCCGGAGCTCTTCAATGCGTTGCGCGGACTGCCAGAAGAACATGTACGGCGAGACCGTGGTGCCGAGCACGCCGACGACGAGCCCGAGGTACGCGGGCGAGAACTGC
>JAQNCM010000648.1 GCA_029237615.1 Mucilaginibacter sp. | reverse complement strand
CGAGGCGCAGCGAATAAGGTCAAAAGAACCTCTAAGGAGGTCAGTCAAGTGTGATGTATAATTGGTGCGCACTTGTTGCTTCCAAGACTCGGCCTTACAGTAGCACCTCAAATCCTCAGGACTCTTTCGACTCATCTGTTCCAACCATTTGCCATGGCCCCTGACATCCAGCGCGAGCTGGATGTCAGCAGTTTACAAGCAGAGAACATCCAGTTGAGGAATCTGGCGAAAATATTGGCAGAGGAAAATCAACGTCTTCAGCGTCACATTACCGTGTTTCCCTTGACGAAGCTACCGAAAGAGCTGCGAATGAGACCTTGGTTAACCGCTTTTCGGATCCTTACCCCTTGACCTAAGATGAAACAGTGTCCTTTCAACAGCTATGTATTTCTCTTAGCGGAGTGACTTATTCGTACCTGACTGCACTTCTTGTCACTCAAATTGTGCCCCTCCGGGCCGCCCTTGCTTGCACCTGCGTGCGGACAGCCTAGGAAGTGCGGTAATCTGCGGCAATCTGCGGCATTTCCGACGCCAGTTAAGTTCATTCGGACGACATTCATGACGGCAATCGTCTAGGATGCTTGCCAACCAGCGGGATAACAGTTGTAATAATTAATAGTAAGCTTCTCACTCGTCAGCATTGATTTCGACAATGCATCGGTACAAGTCATCATACTGCCGTCGACCCAGCTTGGGAAGTCACCTCTACGAAGGTAGTTTGCAGAACTGTTAAACACGGGACAGCTTAGGAACTCTGTTGATGCACAAGGCAAAGTGTCAAGACGGCCCTAAGAACCAGAATACTCCTGGGTGGCGACCTCAAATACCACAACACGCTTCAGCCGGCTCCCCTTGCTCAGCAAGGCTCGCCTTGTCTTGGGTGGGTTTTGTTGGACTGCATTCTACCATCTCGCTCACACCATGTTGTGTCACCCCATCGCGCTGTCAATTTCGGTCACGACGTGAGTGTAATCGTCTGTGGGTTTCGTTCTGTGCGTCAGAAATGTCAATACCATGTGTCTCCATAGTAAGAGGAGCAATTCCTCTGCTTCAACCATCTCCCAGGGCGTGTCCGGGTTGCATCTCTGTCTAGTCTCGCATGGCCAGCGCCTCGAGGTGTCTCTGCCCCTCCCACGTGCGTTCTGCGTTCCTTCCCGCAAACCTAGTGCCGGACAGGTTCCGGGCCAACCACGCCGAGAGGCACGGCAACTCGACTGCAACAAGCAGTCTTCTTATCTCTCTTCTTCCCTAGCCTAGACGAGGGCTTGCCGGACAACGGCGTGGCACGCTCTGTGTGGTTGGTCAAGCATGCCGACCTCTGGTACGGCGGGACGAGGTCAAGTTTATCTCCACCCGGCTGCATGCAACGGACGCTACCCTGGCCCAAACAGAGACATCCCTTTGGCTGACTCTGTCCTTCGACTTACTTGCCTCCGCTATTGCCGCTAGTTGCTTCCCCGCGGTTGAAGATGCGACGACGTCGAAGATGAGTGGTGCACGAAGTGCTGGATGGGAAGCGGGTTGCTCTGATGATATAGCTATAGGATTGAGTGTCCCGTCGCCAGGCAGAGTGAGAAAGACCATAAACGGCGCCGCCTGCCATCGCCGTCCCTCCTCACCCTCACCGGATTTCTAGAGCTGTCTGGGTTCTATTTTCTTCACATCACTGGTTCAATTCTATAGGCTTTGTCTGACCTGCAGTGTGGTGACGATAAGCACGCGATTTCACGGGAAAGGTTGGCGGGGGATAAGATGGGGCGCTAAAGCTGATGCGGCATGGCGCATTTCACCGACGGATCGCGCGCCATCGATAAGCGGGTTTGTCATGAATTAGACGTGTCATGAATTGGCCATATGCAGTGACCCAGCGGGGCGCGCGGGACGCACCCGTAGCCAATCGTTAAGAACCAGGGGTCAACCAATGGGAAAAGGATCACGACGAGGCGGAGCTCAACTTCGTGATCCACGGGCAAGGCTCACCAGGCTCACTGGGATCACTCGTGATCTCAGTGATCCAGGCATAAGGATCACGGAGGATAGAAAGTGATCCTGGGTAAAGGATCACTAAGGACAAACAGTGATCCAGAGGAGGAAGCTAGTATTTAGGATTCGCTGCAGACACTCTCTTGGATAGTTTAGCTTCCTCAGTAGGCAATACAAGCAGTTAGTTACATCTACTGTTGAGACAATTGCTTGTGCACTTGTTGTGAACCGTTTGGCTTCACCGGATCATACACCCCGTTGTCAAGTACCTTCAGGAGTCCCTTTCAGAGTTGGGGCTTGAGCACAGCGCGCGCGCGATCGCGCGGCGGGGCAGAAACGCAGCGCTAGCACGGCTAGCACTGAGGAATACCGCTTGCCGCGCCTCGATTTGGTGGTCATCCTAGCGATCCCGGGCTGAAAAGTCAGGTCGGGCGGCCGCGCGGGAACCGGGGTCTGGCGCAGCGTCGTATTGTCATCCGCGCTAGCAGGATGACCGTCACCCAGGCGCCGGGCCCTGAGATACCGCAGATT
>JAQNCM010000568.1 GCA_029237615.1 Mucilaginibacter sp. | reverse complement strand
AGGTAGTGGTTGGGGTTCAGCAGACCGCTGGTGCGGGTGACGATGCCGTGGCGGTCGTGGTCGGTGTCGCAGCCCCAGGCGACGTCGAACCTGTCCTTGTTCGCGATCATGGAGGCCATGGCGAAGGGCGAGGAGCAGTCCATGCGGATGCGCGAATCCCAGTCCAGGGTCATGAACCGGAAGGTGGGATCGACGTACGGGTTGAGGATTTCAAGGGGGAGGTTGTACTGCTCGGCGATGCGGGGCCAGTAGTGGACGCCAGCGCCGCCGAGTGGATCGACGGCGAGCTTCAGGGTACTGCCTTTGATGGCGTCGAAGTCGATGACGTTGGCGAGGTCGTCGACGTAGGCGGCGATGTAGTCGTGGCGCTGGGTGGTGTCGGCTGTGAGAGCGCGGACGAAGGGCATGCGTTTGACGCCCGTCAGCTTCGAGGCAATGAGGTCGTTGGCGCGGTTCTCGATCCATTTGGTGGCGGTGGTGTCGGCGGGGCCTCCGCTGGGTGGGTTGTACTTGAAGCCGCCGTCCCTGGGAGGGTTGTGGCTGGGCGTGATGACGATACCGTCGGCCCGCCCTGCGTTTCCGTCGACCGGCTCAGCGAGCGCCGCGTTGTACGTGATGATCGCGTGACTGAGCGCTGGTGTCGGCACGTAGTCGTCGAACTCGTCGACGAGCGCGTCCACGTTGTTGGCGCCGAGAACCTCAAGCGCAGTGGTCTGTGCTGGGCGGCTGAGCGCGTGCGTGTCGCCACCGATGAAGAGCGGACCGGTGATGCCCTGCCCTGCGCGGTATTCCACGATTGCCTGGGTGATCGCGGCGATGTGCGTCTCGTTGAACGCGCTGTCGAGGGAGGAGCCCCGATGCCCGGAGGTGCCGAAGACGACTTTCTGTTCCGCGATGGTGACGTCGGGTACACGGTCGTAATACGCGCCGATCAGCTCCGCGACATCGATGAGGTCGGATTCTTGAGCGGGCTGTCCGGCGCGAGCGTTCATGGAGCAAGTCTGTCACCAGGGCTGCCCACGCTCCAGCGCTTGCGTCCGACGATAAACTCGGTGCGCGGCTCGGTGGATGCCAGGGAGCGGGAGAAAAGTTGGCGAAGGCGGTAACCCTGAGCGACGTCGCCGCGGCCGCGAAGGTCGATCTGTCTACGGCATCGAGAGTGCTTCGCGGCGAGGGCAGGGTCTCACCGCAAACCAGGCAGCGCATTCTCGCCGCGGCCGAGGAGCTCGACTTCCGCCCGAACGCGCAGGCACAGTTCCTGGCGAACGGAGTCAGCAAGACCGTCGGGGTGTTGACGATGAATGCGCCCGCGACCTTTGCCATGCCCGTGCTCACCGGGGTGACGACGACGCTGGGACAGCTGGATGTCGCGACACTCCTCTATGACGCACGCACCGACAGCGGCGTGCTCAAGGAAAGCGTGCGCAAGCTTCACGCACGGCGCATCGACGGCCTCCTCGTCCTGGGCGACGGGATACTCCGAGCGCCGCTTCACTCCATCAGCCAGGGCTTCGATGTTCCCGTCGCGTATGCCTACGCGACATCCGATGACCCTGCCGATGCCTGGTTCATGCCGGACGGTGTGATGGCCGGAAGGATGGCGGCCGAGCACCTGCTCAACGTCGGGAGGCGGCACATCGCGCACGTGACCTCGAACAGCGACATCGGAGCGAGGGACCGGGCGACGGGACTCATGCAGGTGCTGAGGGCGGCAGAGGTGCCGCTCGCACTCGGCAAGCCGCTCAAAGGCGACTGGACGAGGCGCTGGGGGGCGGCAGCCGCCACTCAGATTCTGCGGCAGAAGGCTCCAGTCGACGCGATCTTCTGCGGCAACGACCAGATCGCCCTTGGCGCATACGGCGTCCTTCGCGCCGCGGGGGTGCGGATCCCCGACGATGTCGCCCTTGTGGGCGTCGACAACTGGGAGGGCATGGTCGGCAATGGCGACAACCTGCTCACCACGATCGACCCCAACCTGTTCGAGTTGGGTCGGTCCGCCGCTCGGTTCCTCACGGCGGCGACGGAGGGTCCATACGAGGCAGGCGCGCACTATCAGGGTTGCTCGTTGATCCTCGGCGAGACGACGATGGGACCAGGCGATCGCACGGCGTCCGATCCAGAAGGGCTCATCTGATCCGCATCACGGGTATCTGAGGGCACCGTCCGGCGAGCGAACCCCGGCGGCCCACGCGTCATGTCCGGAGAGGCCGGCGGGATAGCGGGCAGCGGCTTTCTCGTCCGGGTCGATTCCCCAGCCCGGCGTCTCGTTCGCCCGAAGCCAGCCGTCGATGATGGGGAGGGTGCCGGGGAAGACGTCGTGGGTCGCGTCGTTGTAGACGTGTCCCTCCTGGATCCCGAAGGCCGGCGACGTGACGTCCAGCGCAACGTTTGCAGCGGCGCCGATGGGGGAGGTGTCGCCCGGAGCGTGCCAGGCGGTCTTGACTCCCGAGAACTCGGCAAGCGTCGCGAGTTTTCGCGCCGGGGTGAATCCGCCGATGGCGGAGATGTGGCAGCGGATGAAGTCGACTCCACCGCCGAGCACGAGGGCTGCCGCCGTGGTCGCCGACGTGGCCAGCTCGCCGACGGCGATGGGAACAGGCGACTGGGCGCGCACGTCGGGAAGCTGTCCCCAGTCCTCCGGCCCGAGTACGTCTTCGAGAAAGAACAGGCCGTACGGCTCGAGGGATCGCGCGAGCGTCACCGCCTGTTTCGCGGTGAGCCGGGAGTGCGCGTCGTGAAGAAGTTCGACGTCGCGACCGAGAGCCTCGCGCGCGCGTTGGAAGAGCTTTGGTGTC
>JAQNCM010000086.1 GCA_029237615.1 Mucilaginibacter sp. | reverse complement strand
ATAAGTTACATTCTTCAAACTGGCAATCGATAAATAGTATATCTGAAAGATTGGCATATGAAAAATCACAGGTAGCGAACCTGCAGGTTTCAAAAGTACGGCTGCGCCGAAAGATATCCTCAGGTTTAACTTTTGTAAACAATCCGTCTTCTTCTATCCCGGAATTCATATTGCAAAATAAATAAAAGACTTACAAAGTCCTCACAATAATTGCTGCTTTAGCTATTTTTAATATACATTTATGCTTTAAGAAAACCATAGCATAATGATCAGTATAAAAGCACCTAACTGTTTAACACTTATAGCATTTGTTTTCATCCCGTTTTTATCACAAGCGCAAAATACCGCAGCAGGTAGTAAAGAGTGGATAACAAAATCAAATAATTACACCAAAATACTTATCGATCTTGATAAAAAGTACTCGCCTGAATTTGGCTCGGAACAAGGGTTAGCCTACTACGATACGCTGATATCCGTGCCAACACTTGATAATATGATGCTCGAACGCAAGGACCGGGCACAGGCCGTGTCGCAATTAAAGGAAGCCAAACAAAAAGAAATCAATATCGCAGTTAAGCAGGATTTGGACATATTGATCAATCAGTCGGAACTAAACTTCAGGAAGGAGGATTTTGCGCTTGCGAGGGAGGTTCCCTTTTTCAATGCAACTGCCACTGTTTTTAGCGGTATGCAAACTTTGCTTGATGATCAAACACCAGCAGAAAGACGTGGCGCAGCGGTAATCCGCTTGCTTAAATACACAGGTTTACAACAAGGCTACCAGCCATTCACCGCCATATTAATGGATCGTACCCACAGGCAAATGGCTAAGCCGGATATGATTTACCCCTCAAAACAGGAAATGGAGGCCACGCTTTCGCGGGATGCCAGTATGATAAGCGGTATTGAAGAGCTTTTTAAGAAATACAAAATAACCGGTTGGGAACAAGCCTATGTCACCATAAAAAAGCAGCTGGAAGATTATGATGCCTGGGTAAAAGCAACTGTATTGCCGAAGGCACGTACCGATTTCAGGCTTCCACCAGAAGAATATAAGCTGAATCTGGAAGGTTATGGCATAGATATTCCGCCCGGAGAACTGGCTAAAATGGCACATGCCGCATTTACCGACATACAGAACCAGATGAAGCCCCTGGCTGAACAGGTTGCTAAAAAATATAATTTACCAACTGCCGATTACCGTGATGTGATTAAATTTTTGAAAAAAGACCAACTTATAGGTGATTCTATAATGCCTGTTTATAAAAGGCACCTGGCAGATATCGAAGAGATCATCCGCAAACAGCATTTGGTAACTTTACCTAACAGGCCCGCAATTATCAAGCTGGCCAGTGCTGCCGAGACTGCCCAATCGCCCGCACCTCACATGGTGCCGCCGCCGTTCCTTAATAATACCGGGCAACGGGGCGTTTTTGTGTTACCATTAAATATGCCGCCTGCTCCCGGTGAAAAAGTGGACAAATATGATGATTTCACCTTTGATGCCGCCTCATGGACCATTATAGCCCACGAAGCACGCCCCGGCCATGAGCTGCAATTTGATAAAATGGTGGAAGAAGGTATTTCACAGGCACGTGCCCTTTATGCATTTAATTCCACTAATGTGGAAGGGTGGGGACTATATTCGGAATACATTACCCGTCCATATATGCCGGTTGAAGGCCAACTGGTTTCGTTGGATTACCGCTTACTGCGTGCAGCCCGTGCCTTTTTGGATCCCGAATTGCAGGCGGGAACTATTACCCAGCACCAGGCGCTTGACTTATTAATGAAGGATGTTGTTCAATCGCACGCCTTTGCATCACAAGAAGTTGAACGTTATACCCTGAGAGCACCTGGACAGGCTAACAGCTATTTCTACGGCTTCACAAAAATGATAGGCTTGCGCAAAGATGCTGAGGCAGCTTTAGGCACCAAATTTAACCAGGAGAATTTTCACGACTTTATATTGTCCCAGGGAATATTGCCACCGGCGTTAATAAGAGAAGCTGTAATGAGCGAGTTTGTGGCTAAGGAGAAATAGCGTTTAGAAGCAAGACAAAAAGAGGCAAGACAAAAAGTTTACTTTAAGCTCTTGCCTCTTTTTGTCTTGCTTCCTAACTCTTTAAATTCCAGTAGCGAGTTCAGGCGGCAAGAAAGAAGGTTTATCTTACTGTCTTGTTTCTTGCATCTTGCTTCCTGACTCTTTCTCTCCCTTACATATTCCTTCTATACTGCCCACCTACCTCATACAACGCATGCGAGATTTGCCCTATCGAACAATATTTACAGGCTTCCATCAGGCTTTCAAAAATATTTTGGCCGGCTACGGCTTTCTTTTGCAAGTCTTTTAACAAAGGCGGTACAATTTCTTCGTTTCGGTGCTGGAATTCATGCAGCGCTGCAATTTGGAATTGTTTTTCTTCTTCGGTTGCCCGAATAACTTCTGAGGGTACTATTGTGGGTGAACCTTTCTTATTAAGGAAGGTATTAACGCCGATAATAGGATACTCACCGGTATGCTTTAGTGTTTCATAGTAAAGCGATTCTTCCTGTATCTTACTGCGCTGGTACATGGTTTCCATCGCACCTAATACACCGCCGCGTTCGTTGATCGCTTTAAATTCGGCCAATACCGCTTCCTCCACCAGGTCGGTAAGTTCTTCGATGATGAAGGCTCCCTGGATAGGGTTTTCATTTTTGGCAAGGCCCAACTCCCGGTTGATGATCAACTGGATAGCCATCGCTCTGCGTACCGATTCTTCTGTTGGCGTGGTGATCGCTTCGTCATACGCGTTGGTATGCAAAGAGTTGCAATTATCATAAATAGCATACAAGGCCTGCAGGGTGGTACGTATATCGTTAAAATCAATCTCCTGTGCATGCAGCGAGCGCCCGCTGGTTTGAATGTGGTATTTTAGCTTTTGCGAACGGTCATTGCCTTTGTATTTATTTTTTATCGCTTTGGCCCAGATACGCCTTGCCACACGGCCAATCACGGAATACTCCGGATCAATCCCATTACTAAAAAAGAAGGAAAGGTTCGGCGCAAAGTCGTCAATATGCATACCCCGGCTCAGGTAATATTCTACATAAGTGAACCCGTTCGACAGCGTAAAAGCCAACTGAGTTACCGGGTTAGCACCAGCTTCGGCAATGTGATAACCTGAAATAGAAACCGAATAAAAATTACGGACCTTTTGATCGATAAAATATTGCTGAATATCCCCCATCATCCGCAGGGCAAATTCTGTAGAGAAGATACACGTATTTTGTGCCTGGTCTTCCTTTAAAATATCTGCCTGCACCGTACCGCGAACAGTAGCGATGGCATAAGCTTTTATCTTCTCATAGGTATCTGCAGGTAAAACCTGGTCGCCGGTAAGGCCGAGTAGCATAAGGCCGAGTCCGTTGTTGCCCGGCGGAAGCACACCAGCCCCCTCTAAATCCCCCCCGGTTGGGGAGACTTTCGCTTCCTTCCCTTTTAAAGCCTTCCCTTCCGGGGAGGGTTGGGTGTGGCCGCTATAGTTCGGCCTGTTCAACCCTTTATCATCATACAACTCGTTAAATTTAGCCTCCACTAAATGCTCCAGCTGATGTTCCTTAATATATTTTTCGCATTGCTGATCAATCGCTGCATTCATAAAAAAGCCAAGCAGCATAGGCGCAGGTCCGTTTATGGTCATGGATACCGATGTGGAAGGACTGCACAGGTCAAAACCCGAATACAGCTTTTTGGCATCGTCCAGCGTAGCAATGCTTACACCGGAGTTACCTATCTTACCGTAAATATCAGGGCGCGTATGCGGATCTTCACCATATAGGGTAACCGAGTCGAAAGCGGTAGAAAGCCTATGCGCCGGCTGCCCAAGCGATACATAATGGAAACGTTTGTTCGTCCGCTCCGGACCACCTTCACCGGCAAACATCCGGGTTGGGTCCTCTCCTTCACGCTTTAGCGGGAATACTCCTGCGGTATAAGGGAATTCACCCGGTAAATTTTCGGTAAGCAGCCAGCGTAAAATATCGCCCCAGGCTTCGTATTTGGGTAAAGCTATTTTAGGGATCTGCAACTGCGAAAGCGAAGTATAATAAAGCGGTTGCCTGATCTCTTTATCCCTTACCTTATAAATAAAATTCTCGGCGGTGTATTGTTTAATGGTTTCGGGCCATTGCTTTAAAAGACGTTTACATTCCGGGTGTAAATGCGCTTCCAAATGATCATAAATATCCTGTAGAGACACAATACTTTGTGTCTCTGTCTTGTTATCTTTTTCAAGCAATTCAATCGTTCCCTTTACCTGGAACAACTGCTGTGCAAGTTTACACTGCTCATTTACCCATTGCTTATAGGCAACACTGCTTTCCACAATTTCGGCAAGGTAACGGTTCCTGTCAGGCGGGATGATGTAGATCTTTTCGGATTCGCCCATCGATTGAGACGCAAAGTGTTGCGTCTCCACAAAATCAACACCGGTTTTCACCTTAATCGCTTTCATCAATTCCGAGAACAGTACGTTCATGCCCGGGTCATTGAATTGTGAAACCATGGTACCATAAACAGGTATATCTTCATCCTTCGCATTAAAAAGCTGGTGGTTGCGTTTGTATTGCTTGCGCACATCACGAATAGCATCCAATGCACCGCGTTTGTCGAATTTGTTAAGGGCTACCAGGTCGGCAAAATCGAGCATGTCAATTTTCTCCAACTGGGTTGCCGCGCCAAACTCCGGCGTCATTACATAAAGCGAAAGGTCGCAGTAATCAGTTATCATGGTATCCGACTGTCCAATCCCCGATGTTTCTACTATAATAAGATCATATCCTGCGGCTTTGCAGATATCGATACTTTCCTGTACGTGTTTGGATAGCGCCAGGTTTGCCTGCCGCGTTGCCAGCGACCGCATATAAATACGTGGGCTGTTAATGGCGTTCATCCTGATTCTGTCGCCAAGCAGGGCGCCGCCTGTTTTACGTTTGGATGGATCCACCGAGATAATAGCCATTGTTTTATCCGTTTCCATCAAAAACCTGCGGACAATCTCGTCCACCAACGATGATTTACCCGAACCGCCTGTGCCGGTAATGCCCAAAACAGGGGTATGATTGTTGCTAATTATTTTATGAACTTCGGTTAAAAACTGATCCGCCTCTTTTGGGTAGTTTTCTACAATGCTGATGGCGGTAGCGATTGATTGGATATCTTTTTCGGGCAGATGCTTTAGTTCGCCGTTTAGCTTTATTTTGTTCTGAAAATCGCACTTTTCCAGCATGTCATTGATCATGCCCTGCAAACCCATTTTACGGCCGTCATCCGGCGAATAGATACGGGTGATACCATAGGCATGCAACTCTTCTATCTCCTGTGGCAAAAATACACCGCCGCCGCCACCAAAAATTTTTATATAACCCGCACCGCGCTCCTTCAGCAGATCGTACATGTATTTAAAATATTCAAGGTGACCGCCCTGATAGCTGGTTAGCGCAATACCCTGCACATCTTCCTGTATGGCACAATTCACTACTTCATCCACCGAGCGGTTATGGCCAAGGTGGATCACTTCCGCGCCGGATGACTGTAATATTCTGCGCATAATGTTTATGGTAGCATCATGCCCGTCGAACAATGAAGCGGCAGTAACAAAACGAATTTTGTATTTTGAATGGTATGGGGCAATGCTTTCCATGCAGGCAATAATTAGTTTACAAAATTAACAATAATTAATGTTGATCTAGCAAAACTATGCATGCATAATAACTAACCTTTTGGTTGATTAAATTAGGTAACTAACTATCATAAGCCTTTTCCAACCCGGCAATATCAATTTTAGTCATCGTCATCATGGCGTTCATCACATTTTTCGCTTTTACCGGGTCGGGATCACCCATTAAACGGCCAAGTGCATTAGGGATTATCTGCCATGATATACCATATTTGTCCGTGAGCCAGCCGCACCGGTTAGTCTGGCCGCCTTCCGAAAGCTTTTCCCAGTAATGATCAACTTCTTCCTGCGTTTCGCATTTCACAAAAAACGAGATGGCAGGTGATGGCGTAAACATTGGACCACCATCCAGGATCATAAACTCCGTTCCATAAAGTGTAAAAACGGCTGTTTGCGCTTTGCCCTTTACACCGGGTGTTTCGCCGGGCAGATGCCGTATATTGAGTATCTGTGAATCTTTAAAAACCGAAGTATAAAAATTTACAGCCTCTTCCACCTTACCATTGAACCATAAAAACGGCGTTATTTTCTGGGGGCTGGTAACCACAGCCTTCCGTTCGGCAGTTAGTATTTCACTATCTTTTGCTTCCATTACTTTAATTTTAATTGGTTAATTATAAAGTAAAGTTACTTAACAAAACACCATAAGCAATGCGACAAAGAGCCAATTTAAGGGGGCGATGATGACAAACTAAAAAGCTAATGGAAAATCGTTTTGCTAAAAGGAATCCCTATTTCTTCCAAACCACCCAGTTACCTGGCGATGCCTTTTGTTTTGCGGGAGATGCCCTCAGCATAAAAGCTGCTTCTTTATAGCCAAGCGCTGCCGATTTAGTCCAGTCCGCTTTGGCGGCTTTAATATTCTTTAAATTATAGTAAACCCTTCCCCTCTCAAAGTATGCCTGTGCGCCCGATGGATTTATTTCAATAGCTTTTGTAAAGTCAGTAATTGCCGCAGTATTATTTTTTACTGCCGAATAGGCAAAACCCCGCATCTGGTAAGCATAAAAAAGATTGATATTATCAGCAATCGCTTTATCCAGATCAGGTATTGCAGCCGCAAAACCGTTCATTTGCATATGTAATACTGCGCGGTAATAATGCGCATTATTATTGGTGTTATTTATTGAAAGTGCCTTATTGAGGTCAGCCAAAGCATCACTATTTTGATGCAACTGCATCCTTGCTATTGCCCGGTTATAATAGGCTAAATCTAACTCCGGCATTAATACAATTGCGCGGTTCAAATCATCAATAGCTCCGGTTAAATTACTCATTGACAACTTTGTCCAACCCCTGTCATTATAAGCAACCGCAAAGTCGGGCTTTATATTGATAGCCTTCGTGTAATCAGTAATGGCGCTTTCGTTATCATTCATTTTTGATTTCACTCCGGCCCTGTTATAATAAGCTGCAGCATCATCAGGGTTTAATGATATCGCTTTTGACAGGTCGATATCTGCATCTGCATAATTTCCCCTTTTAGCATTCAATTCTCCTCTTTGTGCATATGCTGATGAATATTTTGGATTTATTGTTATGGCCTGGTTATAATCAGCTATAGCGTTACTATAATCATTAATGTCTCTTCTTTGTTCGGCTCTGCATAGGTATGCCGCGTCAAAATCAGGATTTAAAGCTATAGCCTTTCCAAAATCATCGATGGCACCATATGGATCTTTGAGCTGGCTTTTGGAAATGCCGCGATCAAAGTATGCTTCGGGTAATTTAGCATCCAGTTCAATTGCTTTATTAAAGTCCTGCATTGCACTCTTATAATCTTCAAGGCTATTTTTTGAATTGCCCCTGTTGGCATAGGCACTGGCATCATCCGGACTTAGTTCAAGTATTTTGTTAAAATCTGCAATGGCTCCGTTAAAATCTCCCAGCTTGTTTTTTACATTCCCCCTGTTGGTATAAGCGAGTTTACTTTTGGGATTAATTGCAATAGCACGGTCGCAGTCGGCAGTAGCTCCTTTATAATTTTTGGTATTGAGTTCTGCATAGGCCCTGTTTGAATAAGCAAGGTCCGAGTTCGGGTTTATCGTTATTTCTTTTGTAAAAATATCAACAGCTCCCTGGAAATCGCCTTGCTGAGCCTTTATAATACCCTTATAATTGTACGCGTTCATATTATAAGGATTCAGTTCAATTTCTCTAGTAAAATAGTCGAGTGCCCCACTGTAATCCTTATTGTTGTATAATTCAACAGCTTTGTCAAAATAAGGGTCGTTGCCTTGAGCCAAAGAAAAGAAAGGTAAAAAGAGCGCGAAATAAAAGAAGGCTTTTTTCATGCGAAAACGGGTTCCGGTTAATAGTATGTCCAAATATATAATTATTTGTAAAAACGCAAAGGCTCAGGTGGGGGATTTAAATTGTTGAGTTATGATATCTGTTAAACCGGATAACAATCGGAAAAAACTTAAAAACCGATCATGCGTCCTGCCTTTATTTTATTACTATATCCGGGGTTTTCAGATTATATTTTATCTTAGGCCCTTAATATGACAACCTTTCACCTTAATCAATTTAAAACAGTTCTTGTTTGCGGGCTTTTTTTAATATTTCATTCATGCACCGTTGTGCCTGGTTCATGGAAAAACGAAAAGATCAACACAGGCAAGCGCGATGACTTTCATCTGCTGAACAGCCGTGCATTAAAATATCTGAAGGCCAATGACCCTAAAGGCTTAAAAGCGCTTTTATCTAAAGATATGCTTGCAAATAATAACGAACGCCAGGTAGAGCTGATTAGCAACCGACTGAATGACAATCTGTATGAACTGCTGGACGAATATTATGTGGTACATAAATTTAAAGATACCGATACGGTACGCTCCGTAGGCGGACAGGTAAACCGTTATAACCTGTTGTATCCGTATGCTGCAATGGAAATGTATTGTGCTTACTTTATACCTAAAAAGCCCGACAATAAATACATGCTGAGTATTATTTATGCCAAATTTAATTACGGCTGGAAAATAATAAAATTAGATGTGGCACCTTATACCATTAACGGAAAAACCGCACCCGAACTGTATGCCCTGGCCAGACAACAATATGATAAAAACCACGTGCAAGCTGCATTGAACAATGTTGAATTGGCGGTAACCTGCTTTAAGCCAGGCTCCTATTGGCAATATCCCGATGAACTTGACGCCGGCAAATTTTACGCCAGGGTGCACACCGAAGTAAACCAAAGGTACCGGTATCCTTTAGTACTTAGCCAGCTAGCCAGCGGGCCAATGATATTGCGTATTTATACCAAAAATGGCGATGACGGAACTTACCCGATGGTTTATTATATGACACATTATAACTTGAATGATACAACCGCTGTAAAAAAAGAAAATGTACAGATCAGGAATGCCGTTAGCAAACTAATGCCCGGGCTGGATGAGAACAATAAATATATCTATTACTCGGCATTTAATAAAATGCCAACAGGGTACAGCTCAGTGGATCATTTTGACATGATGCAAAAGGTTCGTTAAATCCGTTTTCGCTGTTGGAACAACCGTTTAACTCAATTTTATTTCACCATAAAAAAGCGGGATTCATCTTAAAAATCCCGCTTTCCGGGCTGTACCCGGCACGTTGTAACAGCATCCCTGCTCTTATCTGTAAACTACTTATGGCTTTTGGAATCTGAACCACGTGAAGATGAGCCGCCAGTGTTACTTTTTGACTGGCTTCCGCTTTTGCTGTTACTGTTTGAGCCTGAACCCATTTTCTTTGAATTTTCGTCTTCCTTGTGACTGTTGCCGGTATTTCCGGTACTTTTTGTAGTTGCCATAACTTTTAAAATTTAGTTAAATAATTGTTAGTTGCCTTTATATGTTAAAAAACGTACCATCGCAAAACGACAACCAATCTTTCATTATAAATAATTAATTAACAACAAGTTAATTTTATTTCGATATTGAAAACATCGTTTGGCATAATCTCTACAAAAAGCAGGCGTGTACAGATTTTACTAACAATCGTTCACAAAAGTGGATGATGCCAGTCTCTCTTTGTCATTCAACGCAGCGAAGAATCTTCTGCGCCTGGTAAGTATACCGCATAACCTTTATGATGAATAAGATCCTTCGCTCTCGCTCTGGATGACAATGATAGAGGTAATTCAACCTTAAAAATCCCTATCTTTGCCGCAATCAATATGGTAACAGATACAACAGCAGCGGTTTGGGAAAAGGGTTATAATAACTACGGCCCCTGGCTTCGGGAGAAGTATAAGGGCATGCGGGTGTTTAAGGTGATTGTTGACGGTGGCTTTACCTGCCCCAACCGTGATGGTTCCAAGGGCTATGGCGGCTGCACCTATTGCAATGTTGATTCGTTTACCCCATCGGTTTCGCGCAACAACCCATCGATACGCGAGCAGGTAATACAGGGTGTGGAACGTGCCCGCAAAGGGAATAAGGCTGATAAGTTTATCATCTACTTTCAACCCAATACCAATACCTACGCTCCTGCTCATTATTTAAAAATGATGTATGACGAAGCGCTGAGCTATCATACCGAAGATATTGTCGGCCTTTCCATCGGTACCCGCCCGGATTGTATAGATGCCGAAAAGATAGCCCTTTTAGAAAGCTATACCGACCGCTTTGACGTGGACCTGGAAATAGGCATGGAAAGTATTTATAACGATACCCTTGCACAAATAAACCGCGGCTGTACACATGAGGATTTGGTTAAAGCATTAAAACTGGTTGAAAACAGCAAACTGGACATTTGCGTGCATACCGTTTTTGGCTTCCCCTGGGAAACAAAGGAGATGATGCTGCGCTATGCCGACGAGATCAACCGCTTTCCGCAGATAAAATTTGTAAAGTTTCACCACCTGCATATTGTAGAGGGCTCTGTAATGGGTGTAAAATATAAACGCGACCCGTTTAAAGTTTTCAGCATCGACGAATATGCGGATTTCCTTTGCGAGCTTTTACCGCTGGTACGCCCGGATATTGTTATCCAGCGTCTGTTCGGCCTCAGCGACCGCGAGCTGCTGATAGCACCCAACTGGGGTTTAAAAAAATCAGAAATTCAATATTATATTGATCAAAGGATACTGTCACGCGGCGTTGTGCAGGGATCGAAATATTAACCAGGCTAACAATTACCACGGTCTTGGCAAGCTAAACTTAATTCCATTTTTTCCGTAAACATCTCCGAAAAAAATTATCTTCGGACATTAAATAATATTTTAAGCTGCTTTGTCACAAAAGTCTTTACAAAATTACATTCCGGCATTAACGGGGGTTCGCGCATTAGCCGCCTACCTGGTATTTATATCCCATTTCGCCTACGTTTTTGATGATAAATTTCCTCACATCATACAACGCTTCCTGGGGGAGTTCCATATCGGGGTATCAATTTTTTTCGTATTATCCGGCTTTCTTATAACCTACCGTTATTACCATAATTTTCATTTAACCAAAAACTGGTTTAAGCAATATCTAAAAAACAGGGTGGCCCGTATTTACCCAATGTACTTTTTGCTAACTGTTGCCGCCTTTGTGTATTATTTTTTTACCAGGGACGAAGCTATCACCAAAGGTACGGGTAATCCAATAGCGCTGATGTTTTTGAACATCACGTTTATCCGCGGCTTTTTTTACCAGTTCTGGGATACGGGTATAGCGCAGGGATGGTCGCTTACGGTAGAGGAATGCTTTTACTTTTCGGCCCCTGTCATCT
>JAQNCM010000572.1 GCA_029237615.1 Mucilaginibacter sp. | reverse complement strand
GCTCTTATCCCGGCCCAGGCCGCTAACACCCACGGCCGGCATAAGAGGCACCATGCGGCGGCGACCATTGTGCGCACTCGCCTGGTGCGCGGGCGCGACGGGCGCATGCACCGAGTCTCCGTCCGCCATAGATACTACGAGCACTTCACGGGCGACTCGTTCGCCGAGACCGACCTGACCGCTGGCGATGTCATCACCGGTGAAGATCCGGTCGTGCGCGCTGCGGCAATCGCTGCCCTCGGCAACATGAACGGGACGGCTGTCGCCATCGACCCCAGCACCGGCCGCATCCTCGCCATGGTCAACCAAAAGCTTGCGCTCTCCGGTGGAGCGGAGCCATGCTCGACGATCAAGGTCTCAGTCGCGCTGGCGGCACTGCAGGAAGGCATCGTCACCAAAGACACTCCTGTCAACCTGGGTGGCTGGTCGATGACGCTGACCGAGGCGCTGGCGCACTCGAACAATCTCTACTTTGAAACGCTCGGCCGCCGTCTAGGCTTCGAGCGCGTTCGGCATTATGCCAACCAGTTCGGTCTGGGCGAGCTCGCGGGCTGGAACATTCCCGGTGAGCAGCTTGGCGTTTATCCCAACCAGGCGCTCCCTGAGAAGTTGGGTGGCGTGGGCCGCATGTGTTCCTTTGGCCAGAGCATCTCGCTGACACCGCTGCAACTGGGCGCGTTGACTGCAGCGATCGCGAATGGTGGCACGCTCTATTACCTGCAGCATCCGAACACTCCAGCGGAGGCCGTGAACTTTGAGCCACGCGTCAAGCGGGTCCTGAACATCAAGCCCTTCATCCCGGATGTCGCCAGCGGAATGGGCGGCGCAGTGGCCTATGGCACCGCGCGCTCGCTGCGAGCCAGCTTCAACGAGCTGCCGGTGCTGGGCAAGACCGGTACCTGCTCCGAGAATGGGACCCGCTACGGCTGGTTCACCTCCTATGCCGACACCAACTACGGCCGCATCGTGACGGTGTTCTTCCTCGAGGGCGGCCGCCCGACCTTCGGTCCCAAAGCAGCCGAGCTGACCGGCGTCTTCTACCGCAATCTGTGGGACCATAGCTACTTCGCGGCCAAGAACCCGAACGAGGCGCCCGCCGCTGGAGCGCTGGGGCAATCTGCTCCAGTCACAGGTGTGACGCAATAGGCCAGCTCCCGTTCCGCACTGCGGGAACCGCCGTCCTTCTAGGGCGGCGGTTCTGTTTTGTCGCATGTTGAACTTCTGACTACGCTCGAGATTGTGACGCGCTGCGGTATCGTGAATGCAGAGCGCGAGGAGACTCCGGTTAGCGCCCAGCTTCCTGGCTGCATCCCATTGAGCAACATGAAGATCCTGACCGCGGCAGAGATGCGTGCAGCTGATGTAGCCACTGCCGCAGAGCACGGTGTGCCATCGCTCACCCTGATGGAGAACGCGGGTGCTGCGGTGGCGCGCTTTGTCCTCGCCGAGTTGCCGCATGTGGAGCGGGTCGTCATGCTTTGCGGCAAAGGCAACAATGGCGGTGACGGCTTCGTAGCGGCGCGCACACTGGCGGAAGCAGGCTGCCGGGTAGACGTCGTGCTGCTGGGCCGAGCGGCCGAGGTCCAGGGGGACGCGCGGCATGCGCTCGATCTGCTCGGCAAGACTGGCCCATCGATTGTGGAGGTCGCCGACGAGGGGGCGCTCGCTTCCGTACGCGTGTCGGATCTAATCGCGAATGCCGATCTCTTTCTCGACGCGGTGGTCGGCACCGGCTTCCGTCCCCCGCTGCGCGGCGTGGCTGAAGCTCTTGGTAGATCGCTGGCGGCACACCGCAGCACGCCCGTAGTCAGCATCGATCTGCCGTCGGGTTGGGATGCGGACAGCCGAGGCAGCGAGCAGGCGGGCGCGTACCGCTCCGACGCGGTCGTGACCTTCACCGCGCCGAAGCTCGCCCACATCTTCGGAGAGATGACGCGGGGGCCGATCGTCGTTGCGGCCATCGGATCACCAGATGCTGCCGTGCGTTCGGAGACAGGTCTGATCTGGGCGGGAAGCGCGAAACGCATTGCCGAGACGCCGCGTCCGCTGAATAGCAACAAAGGGAAGTACGGCCATGTGGCCGTGGTGACTGGCGCTCGCGGACGCGCGGGAGCCGCGGCCATGGCGTCCTATGCGGCGTTACGGGCCGGTGCCGGGCTGGTGACTGCAGCGGTCCCGGCCTCCATCCTGAACACGGTCGCCGCGATCGCTCCGGAGTTGATGACCGATCTGCTGGCAGAGACGGCGAACGGGGCCATCGCACTAAACAACCTGGACGGAGAGGGCGCGAAATTGCTGCTGGAGAAGAAGTCAGTGGTCGCTATTGGGCCCGGGCTGGGGCAGGAGCGCGAGGCGCAGGAGTTCGCATTGCGATTGATCGAAGTCTGCGGCCAAGGTGACACGCCGATCCCGATGGTCCTCGATGCCGATTGTCTCAACGCCATCGCGCAGCGGGGGTTCTCGCTCAATGGACGCGGGCGCACGCTGGTTCTGACACCCCATCCTGGTGA
>JAQNCM010000025.1 GCA_029237615.1 Mucilaginibacter sp. | reverse complement strand
ATAAGGTTTGTAACATTTGCCGGAACTGAGCACACCTACCAGGCATGGAACGGAGTGCCCGAAGACAGCTTAAAGGCGGGCAACCGTACCTATAACGGGTTGGGTCTTGAACCTAATGGCACCTTTTATAAAAATCAGACGGATAATTACACACAGGATCATTATCAGCTGCTGGTGGATCAAAAGATTTCGGACAAACTTTCATTCAGCGGAGCATTGCATTATACGCACGGCTTTGGCTATTATGAAGAATACCAGCCGGCGCAAAGCCTGGCAAATTATGGTATAAGTCCTGTAATTGTTGGCGGTGATACCATTAAAACAACAGACCTTACCCGGCGCTTATGGCTCAACAACAAATTTTATGGCGTTACTTATAATTTAAAGTATAAAGCTCAAAAGAACTTAAATTTTAACCTTGGCGGCGCTTATAACGAATATAAAGGAGCACATTATGATAATATTGAGTGGACGCAGCAAAGCACTAATATTCCGCCTGATTATCAATACACGCGAAATGACGCTGATAAAAAAGATTTCAATGTTTTTGGCAAAGCCGATTATCACATAGGGAAAGTCACCCTATATGCCGATATGCAATACCGGCATGTTAGTTATTCGTTTTTAGGGTATAATGATAATTTGCAGAATGTTCAGCAACAGGTACATCTCGACTTTTTTAATCCAAAAGCCGGAATAACTTACCAGTTTAACGACCAGAATAATGTGTATGCTTCATTTGCGGTGGGCAACCATGAGCCGAACAGGGAGGAATACATACAATCAACTCCAAATAGCCGCCCCAGCCCGGAAAATTTAAAGGACTGGGAACTTGGATACCGCACAAATCAGGGAATATTTACAGGTGGCATCAATGCCTTTTATATGCTGTATGATAACCAGCTTGTATTAACCGGCGCTTTAAACGATGTTGGCGCCCAGATACGAAGCAATGTAAAGAGCAGCTACCGGGAAGGCGTGGAATTTGACGGAAGTTTAAAATTTAGCAAACTGTTAACGTGGGCCGCTACGGCGTCGTTAAGTAGTAATAAAGTAAATAATTTCAAGCAATATCTATTTAATTATGATAACAATACCCTGGTTCAATACACCTATAATAAAACGGATATTGCATTTTCTCCGGATTTTGTAGGCTCAAGCACCATCGGTTTCCATCCATTAGCAGGGGGGGAGATTGCTTTTATCAGCAAATATGTAAGCAAGCAATATTTGGATAATACCTCCAATATTAATCCGCCGGGATATGCACCCTCAAATCCCACATCTAACCGTTACTTGAACAGCTATTTTTTAAATGGACTGCGGTTGAGTTATAACTTCAGTGTTAAGGATGTAAAAAATATTGGCCTTACCCTGCTGATCAATAATATATTTAGTGAGAAATATGTGGCGAACGGGGCTACGTATCCGGATATCGAAAGTGGTAAGGTGGTTAACTACAACTACTTTTTTCCTCAGGCACCCGCAAATTTTTTGCTGGGTTTGAATGTTAAATTCTGAAGCTGATCAACCAGTAAGTGGTGCGCTGTTCACAGTGCACCACTTAGGGGTTGCATTTAACTTCTTCCCAATCCAACAGCGTCGTTCGCCAACTAATTTACCGCTACTCTTTCTGTCTTCTTCAATTCCAATTTATAGTATATTTATGCCGTAATCCGCTATGCGGATTTGCCATAAATACCAATTATGAAATACCTTAATTACCTATTAGCCATTGTGCTTATAACTATGCTTACAGCTTTCAGGCCACTTCAAAAAGCGATGCCATTTGATGATTATCCGGTTTATTCCGGGAACGATCTCGGCGTTAAATATGCTCCATTACAAACAACTTTTAAAGTTTGGGCTCCAAAGGCAAGCGAAGTTAAATTACGTTTGTATAATGCCGGCGATGGCGGAGAGGCCGTTAACACGGTAAATATGGTTAAAAGCATTAACGGCACATGGGAGTTAACGGTAAAGCATAATCTAAAAAATAAATATTACACTTTCCAGGTGATGCAGGATGGCAAATGGCTGCAGGAACGCCCCGATATTTATGCAAAAGCTGTTGGCGTTAATGGAAAACGCGGCATGGTAGCAGACATGGCTTCAACCAATCCGGAGAACTGGCAGGGCGACAAAAAACCTGCACTAAAAAACTTTACTGATATAATTATCTATGAAACACATGTCCGCGATATTTCTATCAGTCCAAATTCGGGAATTGAACATAAAGGTAAATTTTTAGGCCTGGCCGAAACAGGCACGAGAAGCCCGGACGGAATAGCTACCGGCCTCGACCATATTAAAGAACTTGGCGTAACGCATGTGCATTTGCTGCCTTCGTTCGACTTTAACACTGTTGACGAAACAAAACCACAAGCCAATCAATATAACTGGGGTTATGATCCGTTAAATTATAATGTCCCCGAGGGCAGTTATGCTACCGATGCTTATGATGGCAATGTGCGGATAAGGGAATTTAAAAAGATGGTACAAACCCTGCATAAAAATGGCCTGCGTGTTATACTGGATGTGGTTTATAACCATACCAGTGATATCAACTCCAATTTCAACCAGTTTACACCGGGCTATTTTTATCGTCATAATCCGGATGGCAGCTATTCAAATGGTACAGGCTGCGGCAATGAAGTAGCTTCAGAACGGGCTATGGTCAGGAAATTTATGATCGAGTCGGTGGTTTACTGGGCAAAGGAATATCATTTGGATGGATTCAGGTTTGATTTAATGGGCGTGCATGATATTGAAACCATGAACCAGATCAGTGACGCACTGCATAAAATTGATCCAACCATCTTTATTTATGGCGAAGGATGGACAGCCGGTAATTCCCCGCTGCCGGAAGATTTAAGATCAGTGAAGAAGAACATCGCAAAGGTACACCAAGTGGCTGTTTTTAGTGATGATATACGTGACGGCATAAAAGGAGGCTGGGGAGATTTGAAGGAAAAAGGGTTTGTAAGCGGCGGAACGGGGAAAGCCGAAAGCGTAAAATTCGGTATTGTTGCCTCAACGCCTAATAAGCAGGTTGATTTTACGAAGGTTAATTACTCTAAAGCACCCTGGGCAGCGCAACCTTATCAAACTATAACTTATGTATCCTGTCATGATGATAATACCTTATGGGACAGGCTTAAAATTTCTAATCCGAATGCAAATGAAGATGACCTGATAAAAATGGATAAACTGGCCAATGCCATTGTGCTTACGTCGCAGGGAATTTCATTTTTACACTCGGGCGTTGAAATGTTAAGGACCAAACAGGGGATAGCGAATTCATATAACGCACCTGATTCAATTAACCAGATTGACTGGAGCCGTAAAACTAAATACAAGGCTGTATTTGAATACTATAAAGCATTGGTTGCTTTGCGCAAACATCACCCGGCTTTCAGGATGCCATCAACAGAAATGATCAACAATAATTTGAGGTTTATTGAAACGGGCGACCAATGTTTGATAGCTTATACAATAAGCAATAATGCCAATGGCGATAGCTGGAAAAATATTTTAGTTGTTTTAAATGGAAACACAAATGAACGGGCGGTCAAAATACCTGCCGGTAACTGGACTTTAACTGCGGATGAAAATAGTGTTAATGCTAAGGGGATAAGAAAAATAACAGGGGGAGCTATGCCTGTTTCTGCCACCAGCGCCTACATATTATTTAGCGAATAGGTAGCGGGATATTAGGAGCAATAGCTGCTAATTTGTTTGTAAGCTGAGGAATCTGAGGTAGTCAAGCTGCAAACTGGTACTCTACCTTTTCGATGAGTTTATTAATGTCAAAGGGCTTTTGTAAAATATCGTCCGGCGCGCCTTTTTGTTTTAAGGACTGATGAATCGTTTCATCATCTCCCGAGCACATTATTACTGGTAGATTCCGGGTAGTTTGGTTCATTTTAATTAACTGGCATATTTCTTCTCCGTTAATGCCAGGCAAGCGGGCATCAAGTATTACCAGGTCGGGGCGATTGGCTTTTATCCTATCAAAAATTTCGGTTCCGTTGGATGCGGCAATTACTTCATAACCGTTGTTAATTAATATGTAGCTCATCACCTCAATCATTAACACATTATCATCCACAATTAATATTTTTTTTGGCATCGCATTGTGTTTTAATAAGTTGTAACACAAAGCACATGCCAATAATAATTAATAGTTAAATTTGGCCGTCATATTAAGGTCGTAAATTTAATTCTAAGAAATTTTCAGAATAATAAACTACATTTAAAGCACAATTAACGATTTTTATTACATTGGTTGATTAAAAACCTGTTTTCATAGCTCATGGATAATATTAATATTAAGAAACTGGCCAAGGAATTAAAGATCTCCACTTCTACCATTTCCAGGGCATTTAATGGAAGCCCTGATATTAATAAGGACACTAAAGAAAAAATTTTATCATTTGCGCGGGAGCATAATTTTTTGCCTAACCATTATGCAAGTAACCTGAGAGATAAGAAAAGCCGTACCATAGCAGTAATTGTTCCGGAAATAGCCAATGATTTTTTTTCGCAGGCGATAAATGGCATTGAAGAAATTGCACGTAAAAAAGGATTCTATATATTACTATACCGTACCGATGACGTTTTTGAAAAGGAAGTATCCTTTGTAAATTACTTAAATAATGGCAAGGTAGACGGTATTATCATGTCAGTATCCGGCGAGGCGAATGATCACAACTATTTACGAAAACTGGAGCAAAAAAATGTGCCCGTTGTTTTTTTTGACCGTGTTTATGAGGATATTGAAGCTGCGAAGGTTACCACCAACGACTATGACAGCAGTTTTGCCGCAACTGAGCATTTGATTGAAACCGGCTGCCATAAGGTGGCTTACCTGGTTGTTAATAAAAGTATTTCTATAGGTAAAGTTCGTATGCAGGGATATGTTGATGCACTTGCAAAACATAATATCCCTTTTGATGACGACCTGGTTATTGACTGCAGGAACGACGAGAAGGAGAATTATGACATATTAAAGAAAGTACTGGAAGATATTAAACCTGACGGGATTTTTAGCTCGGTTGAGCGCCTGGCTTTTGCCACTTATTATGTATGTAACGACATTAATATAAATATCCCCGGTGATTTAAAGGTCATAAGTTTCTCCAGTTTAGGTATTGCACCATTATTGTGTCCTGCATTGTCTACAATTACGCAGCCTGCTTTTGAAATGGGAATTAAAGCCGCGACCCTGCTGTTTGACGAACTTGAAAAGAAAAACGTTCCCGTTCAAAAAAAGGAACACATTTTAAAATCAAGGATATTTATAAGGAAATCATCAGGAGGTTAAAAAAAATAAAAGGGACATAAAGCTGACCATCAGCATTACATCCCTTTAATGTTTTAAATTAATCCAGGTATTAAACGTGGATAAATAATTCCTCTTTTGAGCGTCTCACCTTTGCCAGCTTGCTGAAATCATCTTCAGCTGCCCGGAAACCGATTGTGGCAATAACCGCAGTGGTTAGGCCTTTCTCCTTTAATCCTAATATTTCATCAAATTTGCCGGCCGCAAAGCCTTCCATAGGGCAGGCATCAACACCCATTTCTGCTGCTGTTGTTAATAAAACGCCCAGCGCAAGATAGGCTTGTTTGTGCGACCAGTTAATTTTTTGGTCTTCGGCCAAATTATTTACAGCTCCCATTATAACTTGTTTGTAAGCCTCCAGGTGTTCGGTTCCAATTTCACGGGTTTTCGCCACGCTACCAATAAAATCGGTTACCAATTCAGCATCGATCGTTGTTTTTGAAGCAAAGACCAAAACTTGCGAAGCCTCGGTTAATTGGGACTGGCCATAAGCGGCCTCTCTTAATCGTTCCCTTGTTTCTGGATCTTCAACAACCAGTACCTTATATGATTGAAGACCGTAAGATGATGGTGCTAACTGGATAGCAGTAAGCAGGGTTTCCAATTGTTCGGCACTCAACTTTTTTGTATGATCGAACTTTTTGGTGGCATAACGCCATTGTAATTTATCTATGAGTGACATAATTTTAATATTTATACAAAAATATATGTTTAAACACCAAATTTAGTCATGCACCTGTAATACTATTGATTGGCAACATCCTTCAATGCTTTTTCCTGGTCTTTTTCGTCGTTTCTAAGCTTGCGGCGCTCCTGGCGTAACTCTTTTTTGGTTTTTCCGGCAGTATCGATCAACAGCTCCTTCTTTTTTTCTATATCCCTTAATTTTTCAATATCCGCTTTTAGCTTTTCCTTTGGATCCAATGGTTTTGATGACGACTTTGGTGTTTCTTTTTTGGCAGTGGTGTCTTTTTTCCCGAACAGGCGCTGGAAAAAACCGGGCTTCTTTTCAGGTTCAGTAACCACCTTTAAGGCTGCATCGTCGTCATTTTGGTTGAGCAAGCTATCAGCAACAGCGGGCGTAACCGGAGCTATCTGGCGCCGCAATGATTCTTTTAATTGAACGGTGTAAAAGCCGTAATTGCTGCTGTCGCGCTGTGCCTGTCCGTGCCCGGCCATTAAATTACCGATCAGGTTAAAGTAACCTACCAGCCCGGGCCTTAACGAGCCATCCGGCATAAAGGAATAAAGCCCCGTTTTAGGATGCGGAACAATGCTGGCGAGATAAATGCTTTCCCCTATAGTGAGTTCTGACGGTGCTTTGCCAAAATAATAACGTGAAGCTTCGCCGATTCCATAAATATTACGCCCCCATTCGATGATGTTGAAGTATACTTCCAGCATCCGGTTTTTGGTCATAATATCGTTATTCTCTATCAACCAAACTATCAGGATCTCTTCAATCTTTCGCGCAAGTGTTTTTTCCCGGCTTAAAAAGGCGTTTTTAACCAGTTGCATAGATATAGTACTTCCGCCACGCTTAAACTTTTTTTCCTTAAAGTCGGTAGCCAATGATTTACGGATGGATTCTTCCACAAAGCCATGGTTTTTGTAAAAGGAAGGGTCTTCGGCCGTCATAACCGCATTGCGAAGATTTGGTGAGATCTCGTCAAGCGGGGTAAAATCCGGATTAGCCGGACCAATCAGGCGCGACCGCATGGGTTTACCTTTTTCGTAGGGCGTATAAGTAAAAACGCTGTTTAACCGGGTCAAATTCATTTTGCCATAGCTAATTATACGGAAATCGTTTTTACTGAGCCGCGAATCGAATACTACGTCGTCCGGGTGGGCTGCATTTAAAAATATGTTAAGGTTATAATTTAGTTTCCCGGCAACCTGTATTCCTTCAAGTGAGTCAAATACTCCCGAAGGAACAGAGTCAAAAAGGTCCTGTGCATCAAGCCAGCCCGTATTTACCTTTAACTCATAGATCTTAACCGGGTTAAGTGTGTATTTTATATAAGGATGTGCGGTTATTTTTTTGAGATGGATAACTGAAGAGCTATCTACCGATACGTAATTTTCGCCAACAAATACGTTTGCATCAATACCCGCTGTAGGTATAATAATATTACCGGATGACAATCCAGGCTGATTGATGAGTAAATTCTTAACACCCCAATATCCGTATATCCGGGTTTCCCCGCTGCTATGTTCTACCTTACTCAGGCGGGTGCTTAACGTGTCAAAGTTTACTTTTAAATGGTATCGCCTTTCAATATACGGCAATTCAACTTTTTTGCCATCGGCATAAAGCTTAATGTCTATGTCTTTATCTGATGGATGCATCCTGCCTGCAACATGCCAGGTGGCAGCTCCGCTATTAACGTTAATGGTTGAGGTAAGCTGCCCGTTTTTTATTAAGGCAGTTTGCGTAAGCAGTTTGAAATTGCTGCTGTCATTAGTGAATGATATAAGGAAATTATTTAATATCAGATCATCCGGAATTTTATACAATACCTGATTGATCAGGTTGTTTGACAGTTCGGACAAGTCGACTTTTGTTTTGGCAGTGGTATCTTTTTTCTTTTTAAACAGAAAGTCGAAGTTTTTGACGTGGTTGATGTCGGTGAGGTTTAAGTGCGCGTTTTGCAGGTTTACATTGGCCAGTTTTACGTTGCCAAATAAAAGTGGCCATATTTTTACGCTTACAACAAATTGTTTTATGCTGAGCAAGCTGTCACGCTGATAAGGAACAATGCTTATATCAGTAAAAGCAACCGTGCTGAGCCCGGTAAAGTGCGCCGAACCTATTTTTAGGTCGA
>JAQNCM010000683.1 GCA_029237615.1 Mucilaginibacter sp. | reverse complement strand
ATCCGCACGTCCATCAGCACGACGTCCGGCCGCAGCGCTCGCGCCAGTTCCACGGCCTGCCGGCCGTCGGCGGCCTCGCCGACGACCTCGACCCCGTCCTGCGCATCGAGCAACGCGCGGAAGCCGGCGCGCACGAGCGCCTGATCGTCGGCGATCAGGATGCGGATCACCGCCCACCGCCGAGCGGGAACCGTGCCCGCACACGGAAGCCGCCGGCCTCCCCCGCACCCGCGTCGAGCTCGCCGCCAAGCGCTGTCGCCCGCTCGCGCATCCCCGCGATTCCGTTGCCAGTGCCGATGCCCCGTGGTCCGTACGCACCGGCGCCACGGCCGTCATCGTCGATCTGGAGCTTGAGCTCGCGCTCGGCGTAAGTGAGCTGGACCGTGGCCGTGCCGGCGCCCGCGTGGCGCACGATGTTGGTCAGCGACTCCTGCACGATCCGGAACGCTGCCAGATCGACGCTCGCTGGGAGCGGACGCTGATCGCCTTGCACCTCGAGGGCGACCGTGACGCCGGCGGCGCTCGCCCCGGACACGAGCTCATCGAGACGGGCCAGCCCGGCGGTCGGCGCGCGCGGCGGCTCCTCGCCGGTCCCCCGCAGCACGCTCAGCACCGAGCGGACCTCACGTAGGGCCTCCGCACTGGCCTCGTTGATCGCCGCCAGCGCGATCCGCGCCTGCTGTGGCTGCTCCTCGATCAGATGCAACGCGACACCCGACTGGACGTTGATCAGCGAGATGCTGTGCGCGAGCACGTCGTGCAGCTCGCGCGCGATCCGCAGCCGCTCCTCGGAGGCGCGGCGGCGGGACTCCTGCTCACGCGCGCGCCTGGCGTGCACCGCACGATCGTGTCTGCCGCGCAGCGCCTCGGCCGCCGCGATCAGTACGAGCATCCACGCGGCGATCGCCAACGCGGCGAGCGGCGTCGGCGGGCCGGCGTTGCCGAGCGCGTCGGGCAGCCACAGGAACAGCAGCCAGGCCACCACCAGCGTGATCACGGCGGCGGTGCGGTCCCCGGCCATCACCACGGTGACGACCGCGGCCGCCAGCGATGCGTAGTTCGGACCCTGCAGATATCCGAGCGCGACGTACAGCAGCGTCACCGCGAACACCACGACGAGCACGGCGCGGGGGTGAACGCGCCTGAACAGCAGGGCGACCGGCCCGAGCGTCAGCAACGCGACCGCAGCGAGTGTCAAGTGCGTGGGCGCGTGGCACGCCGAGGTCCACCAGCAGCTGGACCGTGCGTGGTGACTCGAGGCGGCGGCGGTCCATCCGATCTGGACGGCGGTCACGCCCGCAGCAATTCGAACGTCTAGCGGCCGGACACCGCGCAGTGCGGACGGCACCCTGGCTTGAAGGCTGGCCACAGCGCCACCATATCCCCGGTGGGGGAGTAGCGCCATTGGTCTCGGGGCGTATCGCGGAGTTACACCGGGGACGTAGCCGGCGGGCCCGAAACTGGCCGCCGGAAGCAGCGCAGAAGCCTCCCCCGGCGCGATGACAGGACTCGGGTGGCGCGTCACGCTGCTTCCACGGCAAACGCCAACTCCAAGGGGACGCAAATGTACGCACACAGCCCATCCGATGCCGACCACAGCGCGAATCCCAACCTCCGCGTAGGTGACGCCGAGCGGGAGGCCACGGCCGACCGGCTACGCCGCAACCACGCCGAGGGCCGACTCGACGTGCAGGAGTTCCAGGAGCGACTCGACCGCTGCTACGAAGCCACGACCGCCGGCCAACTCCAGGAGCTGGTCGCCGACCTGCCGCGCAACGAGCAGCGCCCGCCGCGTCACTACGGACACAGGCGGCTGCTCTGGCTCGTCCCGATCGTGGCCGCGGTGATCGCGTTCTCGGCCCTGCACGACGGCCACGGGCCCCACGGACTGCTGATCCTGCTCCCGCTGTTCTTCCTCGCCCGTTTGCTGTTCTGGCGCCGGCGGGCGTGGGACATGCGCGGCCCACGAGGCGGCGGCGGAGCACAGGCGTAGGTTGCCAACGATGGGGGCGGCGTTGCCGGGTGCGACGCTGTCCCCTCCCGCGGTGGATGCCTATGTTGGGCAGTGGATGGCCGCGTCGGGCAACGGAATCCTGGCTCGGATCGTGGTTCCCACCGACTGCGGGCTCTCCACGCTCAGCGTTCCTTCGAGAGCGCTCACCCGATCCGCGAGACCGGCGAGCCCGTGGCCGACCGGCCGCCCCTCAACGCCGCCCACGCCGTCGTCGCATACCTCGACGGTAAGGACACCGTCCGTGATCGACACACGGACGCTCGCGCTGTTGGCTCGGGCGTGCTTGACGACGTTCGTGAGTCCCTCGGAGATGAGGAAGTAGACGCTGGCCGCGATCGTGGGCGCAAGGCGCTGTTCAGGGATCTCCAGCGGTTTGACCGGTACCGGCAGTTGGTCGGCCAACGCCTGAACGGCGGCGCACAGGCCTCGCGTCGTCAGGAGCACGGGGTAGATGCCGGCCGCCAGGTCGCGCAAGTCGTCGATCGCGGCTCTGGCTTGCTGCATTGATTTTTCGAGTAGCTCCAGGGCCCGGGCGGGCTCGGATGTCGACATCTCCTTGGTGAGCTCGAGGTTGAGGACGATGTTGACGAGCTTCTGCTGGGCACCGTCGTGGAGATCACGCGTGACCTGGCGGCGGGCCGCGTCCGCGGCTTCGATCACCCGCAGTTGCGTGGCGCGCTGCTCAATTTCGCGTGCCTGCTCAACGTCGCGTTCGCGGATCGCGTGCTAGGCTTTGCGTTGCTCCGCGTTGTCGGTGATGGCCACGTCCGCGGCATGTCCGGACGGAGTTTCGTTCGGTGCCGACCAGTAGCTGAGCGGGAAGATCGTGCCGTCGCGGC
>JAQNCM010000412.1 GCA_029237615.1 Mucilaginibacter sp. | reverse complement strand
AAACCGTCAATTTCGGGCATCATAACATCCAGTATCACCAGGTTAAACCGCTCTTCTTTAAATATTTGTAGTGCCTTTTTACCATTGGTAGCGGTAGATACTTTGTAACCTTCAAGCTCAAGGTTTAATTTTATAGCTTCAAGCAGGTGATCTTCGTCTTCTGCTAGTAAAATCCTTTTTTTGTTTGGCATGTGATTTAATTTAAATTGTGCACTAATTTTTACGAATTATATCGAATTACACGAATTAGTTATAGTAAAACAAGATTTGTGAAAATTCGCGTTAATCAGTGCAATTCGTATTTTGTAATCATTTAATCAAAAACTACTTCAAATATACTACCAACAGGGCGGTTATCCTTCACTCTGATGCTTGCCTGGTGCTTATCAAGCACTTCTTTTACAATATAAAGACCTAAACCTGTACCTTTTGTATTCCGGGTATCCTCACTGCCCACTCTATAAAACTTATCAAAAATACGGCCTTTCTCCTGGTCGGCTATGCCGATGCCATGATCGGCCACCTGTAAAAATACTTTATCATCTTTTGAAAATAATTTTACAGCCACTGTTTCGCAGGGACCTGAATATTTAATTGCATTTTCAATCAGGTTGGTAACCACTGATGTTAAAGCAAATTTATCGCCGGTGATTGAAATTTTTGGTTCAATTTCGGCATCAATTATCTGTTGGGTACCCTCACATTTGGTGATCTGGAGCCGGTTTACAATACTATCAACCAATACAGACAGGTTAAATTTATCTTTGGGGAAGGTATATGACTCGTTATCTATCTTTGATGCAAGCAGCATATTTTCAACCATATCATCCAGCCGCTCAATATCCATTAATGATTTTTGAATAAAATTAAGGGTTTGTTCCTTGGTAAGATTTCTTTTTTGAATGGTTTGTAAAAGTATCTTTATAGATGCCAGGTGTGATTTTAGCTCATGCGTTACCGAAAGCAGGAAGTTCTTTTTTTGCTCCTGCAGCCTGCTTTCCCTGTTGAAAGACCGATGCAGTAAATAGGCGCCGGCAAGAAATACAAAAATAAATACGGAGCCCTCGCTCATGATCATCCCCAAACTGCTTGGCCGGGCTTTAACCAATGAGTACGCCCACCATGTTAGTTGCGCCAACGCATAAATGATGAGTACGTAAAATATAAAAAGTGATCTTTTCATTTTAACTTACTTTCCCTTAAAAACAACCTCTAAGCTATCAAATATAGCACGTTTTGCTTTCTCAAGATCAATTTTAGTATGGGCAGATGATATAAAACCAACTTCATAACCAGATGGCCCCAAATAAATGCCCCTGTTAAGCAATTCGCGGTGCAGTTTTTTAAATTTTTCCATACCTGAGGCATCAATTTCATCGGCCCTGCGTATTACCTCCTGATCGGTAAAAGCAAACCAAAAGATGGAGCCGATTGTGAACACCTTAAATTTGTAATTACGAGCCGTAGCAAAACGTTGTATGGCTTCTGTAAATTCTTCCGTTTTATTGTTCAGATCCCGGTAAAATCCCATCCGCAACAGTTCAGTTAGCTGTGCTATACCGGCGCCCATTGCAACCGGGTTACCGGATAACGTTCCAGCCTGGTAAACCGACCCGTCTGGCGAAATATTTGACATGATGATTGCCGAAGCACCATACATACCAACAGGCATTCCGCCACCGATGATCTTACCATAAGTAATAATATCCGGCTTAATATGGTAATAACCTGCGGCACCTTCAAAACCTATCCGGAAACCCGAGATCACCTCATCAAATATCAGCAGAGCGCCGTTTTTAGTGCATGTCTCGCGTAAAAATTGCAGAAACTCTTTTTCCTGTAACAACAGGCCATTATTTGCCGGGATCGGTTCAATAATGATCGCTGCTATCTGGTCTTTAAATTCTTCAAATGCTTTTGTTATAGCTTCCTTGTCATTCAAAGCCACCACAATGGTTTCATCTGCAAACGATTTCGGCACGCCCGCTGATGATGTTTCGCCAAAGGTGATGAGCCCTGATCCTGCTTTTACCAATAAAGAATCCGTGTGACCATGGTAGCAGCCTTCAAATTTTAATATCTTGTCGCGTTTTGTAAATCCCCTTGCCAGCCTGATAGCAGACATCACCGCCTCGGTGCCGGAGCTTACAAACCGTATTTTTTCAATGAATTTATTGTTCTTCACAATAAGTTCCGCCAGCTCATTTTCAAGAGCAGTAGGTGCGCCAAAAGACATACCATGTTGTATAACATCTATTACCTTTTCCCGAACTTTTGCGTGATTGTGGCCCAGGATCAAAGGCCCCCACGAACCGCAAAAATCAATAAATTGATTGTCATCCGCATCCCATATATGGCACCCATCTCCCTTTTTTATAAAAAGCGGTGTGCCGTAAACAGATTTAAAAGCCCTTACCGGCGAATTTACCCCTCCCGGAAAAAACGTTTTTGCTTTGGCATATAGCTCCGCCGATTTTTCCCTGCTGATATCCGGCTTGCCTGTTGAGCTTGTCGGTTCATCACCCTCGCCACTAAATTTCTTTTTTATTGATTCAAACATGTTTTATTAGTAAAAATTCAAAAATAAAAACTCAAAATGCTTTGGTTAATGCTAATCAAAAGTAAGATACGCAATCGTCCAAATAACAACTTTTGAATTTTGAATTTTTACTTTTGAGTTATTAGATCCATTTATTTTCCAATACTTCTTTAGCGTGATATGTAAGTATGGCACTTGCACCGGCCCTCCGTATACTGGTAAGTACTTCGGTAATTGCACGTTGCTCATTCAGCCAGCCTTTTTGTATGGCTGCCTTGATCATGGCATATTCGCCGCTTACATTATAAGCAGCCACAGGCAATTCCGTATTGTCTTTTATCAGTTTAATTACATCCAGGTAAGGCAGGGCGGGTTTTACCATTAAAAAATCTGCGCCTTCCGTTTCGTCCAGGTTTGCTTCTATCAATGCTTCGCGCTGATTGGCAGGATTCATCTGGTAGGTTTTTTTATCACCAAACTTAGGCGCCGAATTTAATGCATCCCTGAAAGGGCCATAAAAAGCGCTTGCATATTTGGCCGAATAAGACATGATTGACACGTTGGTAAAATTATTATCATCCAGCACTTTGCGGATATACCCTACCCTGCCATCCATCATATCTGAGGGTGCAATTATATCTGCTCCGCATTGCGCATGGGCAAGGGCCATTTTCCCAAGTACCTCCAGCGTTTCGTCATTTAATATCTCGCCGTTCTCAACTATGCCGTCATGCCCGTCGCTGCTGTAAGGGTCCATTGCAACGTCAGTTACCACGCATGCCTCGGGGAAATTCTTTTTTACCTCGCGGATTGCACGCAGATATAAACTTTCTTCGCGATGGCTTTCGGTGGCGTATTTATCTTTTAGTGATTCTTCAATGTTCGGGAAAAGATCAAAGGAACTTAAGCCAAGCTGCAAGCAACTCTCAATTTCGCGCAGTAAGTTATCTATAGAATAGCGAAAAATGCCAGGCATCGAAGCTACCTCGGTTTTTTGAAAAGTACCGTCAACAATAAACAACGGAAATATCAAATTTGCAGCGCTTACATGTGTTTCCTGCACCATCTGGCGGATCACTTCACTTTTCCTGTTTCTTCTTGGTCGTTGTAACATCGGCCCTCCTAAATCCTCTCCGGTAGGGAGGACTTCAAAATTTTTAAAGTTAATATATATAAGCCCTCCCTACCGGAGAGAGTTGAGCTAACACTTATAGCTCAAGCAAATTGTCCCAAATACAGCTTCTGCCAGCCCGGTTTCGTCAGGCGAATAAGGCAAAGTATAATTAACGCCATATTCATCCAGTTTTTTACCGGTTGATTTTCCGATGGCAATTATCTTTTGATCCGGATATAATAAATTACCGGCAAAATAAGCCTCTACATTTGACGGGCTGGTAAATACCAATATTTCGGCGCCACTGGGTTCCACTTCATCTTCCAGTATTGTTTCATAAACGGGCAGATCAATAACCTTTGTATCAGCCGATAAGCCTTGTTGAATACTGCGCATGGAATTTTCAGCCGAAGGAAATAGTACCGTCTGGCCGTTGGCATGCTTTGCAAAATCAATGGCAACATCCTCCGGGTCAACTCCGTCGCCGGTATATGCTACAAAATGTCCTTTGCGCCGCAGCATATCTTCTGATCCGCTTCCCATCACTCCAAACTTTACTTTTTTAGGTAATAACGGCTCCAGCTGAAAAAAGTATTCAACCGCGTTTTTACTGCTAAAAAACACCCAGTCAATATTTCTCAAAATAAAGTTATCCAGTTTGTTAATAATCCGCACCGTACGGATCAACGAACGGGCTTCCACTTCTATCCCGCGTTTTTTAAGCGACTTACGGAAATAACTTTGTTCGGAAAGCTCACGGGATATAAATACCTTTTGTGGAAATTTACGGTTGTTATCGAAATAAGAAACAACTGTTTGTGCTAATCCCTCAGTCGATGGCGCTTCGATAAATAACCTGTCCGGAAATGCGTTACCATGTTCGGCTTTTGAAGTAAATACCTGGTACAAGCCATCCTCTTTGCGGCAATAGCAGCCCAACGGTAAATGACAGCCACCGCCGAAGAGCTTCAAAACGGTGCGTTCAACAGCTAATTCTTCGGCAACATCCGGGTGATTCAGCGGCTGCAATGCTGCGAACAGCTCTTTATCGTTTTCCCTGATCTGTATAGCCAGTGCTCCTTGTGCGGGTGCTGGTATCAATTCTGAAGGGGTTAATTCTTCTACGTAAAAATCGCTTAAATCCAGGCCAAGCCTGTGAACACCGGCCTTTGCCAGCATAATTGCGTCATAATTCTCACTGCGCAGTTTATTTACCCTGGTTGGCACATTTCCCCTCAAATCAATAATATCAAGATCAGGCCGGTAGGCAAGCAATTGCGCTTTCCGCCTGTTGGATGATGTGCCCACAATGCCGCCATACTTTACTGAAAGCTTTTGGTGTACATCCACGCAATCTTTAAGTATCAGCAACAGTTCTGCCGGATCTTCACGTTCAGAAACTGCAGCAATGATAAGTCCTGGTGGGTTTTCTGTAGGCAGATCTTTGTGTGAGTGCACCGCGAGATCAATGGTGCCTGCCAAAAGTTCTTCTTCCAGCTCTTTTGTAAAAAAGCCTTTGCCTTCTAATTTATCCAGACTTAAATGCAGGATACGGTCGCCCTGGGTTTTAATGATCTTTAATTCGGCAGTAATATTGATCGCGGCCAGGCTATCTTTTACAAAATTTGCCTGCCATAATGCTAAATCGCTGCCGCGGGTCCCTATTGTCAATTTTCTGTCCAATGAAGATTTTGTTTACTGCGCAAATTTAACTTTTTATGGATAGGATTTAATGAATAATTAAGGATATGAAAGTAGGCTGACTTTGGGAAAGTCAAAACCGCTGCCACGAGTTACGCTGCGCTAAACTCGCGGCAGCGATAGAGGTTACTACGGATCAATTATTGATCAATATATCTTTGGCCATGATCATGGGTACACTGATATATTTCTTTTCCATGTAGTTGATCACCTTTTCCAGCACATCGCGGGATTGCGGGTCAAGTCCCTGCACTTCTTCGGCAAAAACAGAATTAATGGCGGTATTGCGGATCTCTTTGATCTTTTCGGGTACCTGGCGCATAGCCACTTCAATGCGACGCTGTTTTAGCTCAAGGCTAAAGGCATCAATATTCTGGCTTATGATAGCTTCAGCATGGGTAAGCTCCTCATAACGTTCTTTTAAGTTGCTTTTAGCAACTTCATTTAACGAGTGAACCTCAATAAAATTCACCGGGAACTTTTCAAGTACTTCCGGGTGGGTATCGTTTGGTATCGCTAAATCAACAATGGTTTTACGACTGGTATCGCCATTCAGCAAGGAAGTATAAATTTCGGGTGTAATAATAGGTTCAACTGCTGATGTGCAGGTGATAATAACATCAAACCCTTTATCGTATTCTTTTAAAGCATCTAAATTAAAAGCCACGCCATTTAAATCTGCCGCTAACTGGGCAGCATTTGCAACGGTACGATTAAAAACCGCGAAATTTGAGAATTTATGCTTTTGCAGGTATTTTGAAATATTGCGGTTTGTTTCGCCCGCACCAATTATAAGGATGCGTGCATTTGAACAAAGTTTAAGGTCTTTCAGCTTGCGGTAAGCCAATGACACCACAGAGATGGGATTTTTTGAAATATTGGTATGGGTATAAACCTCTTTTGCAGTTTTTACCACGCAGTTCATAAACATGCGCAATCCATCGCCGGTAAGGCCCGCTTCTCTGCAATTTTCATATGCCTTACGCAACTGCGATAGAATCTCTTTTTCGCCAACAACCAAACTTTCGAGCGAACAGGAGGTACGCAACAGGTGGTCAAGCGCTTCCCTGTCTTCGTATATAGCAGCGGCATCTAAAAAATTGCTGGTTGATACATGGCACAAGCCCATGTTTAAAGCGTCCATAAACTGCCTTGCAAATTCTTTGTCAACCACCCGCGATGTGATCATCACAAATTCAACACGGTTACAGGTAGCCAGGTAAAAGATTTCTGATATGCCAAACTGTGCTTTGGCCTGCTGAAGTGTATCTGTCAGGTTTTCCTGGCAAATTACTAATTTCCCCAGCTCTTTAAGCTCGATTTGTTTATGTGTAAAAGCGATTACCTTTAGATACTTCAAAACAATTTTAAAATTTGACCCTACAAAAGTAACAGCTTTAATACGACGCAGTGTCAAGCCTTTGTCATACGCGAATATTTAGAATGGTTATAAATTAGAGCCATTCGCTAGTTTACACCGTATATATTTTGTTGGAAATGCATTTTATAAAATATAATATCTTTATTAATGAATAAACTTAAAAAAATCAGTCTTGTAATCCTTATTGTAGGCTACCTGCTTGCTGGTGTAAATCATTTCAGAGCCACGGATTCTTACATAAAAATGATTCCGCCTTATTTACCGCATCCCGAAATTTTAAACCTTTTTGCGGGATTTTTCGAGATTACTTTTGCCGTATTGCTCATTTTTCGTAAAACACGGACTTTTGCCGCGTGGGGCATTGTATTTATGTTGATAGCCTTTTTGCCTGTTCACACCAAAATGATAAGGGATGCGCCGTTTATGTTAGGCCATCTATATGTAACACCTTTAATTGCATGAATACGTTTAGCAGTATTGCAGCCCTTACTGATCTGTTGGGCGTGGTGGTATACTGATGAAGAATAATTATCAATCCAAAAAATGATAAAGAAAAACTACTTCGCCGGTATAGGCAGGCTTTTTCTGTCCATCAATTTCCATTGTAACCCCTATAGTTGCTTTGGTAATACCCCGCAGGTTAACGATGGCTACAAGCCTGGCATGTAACCGTACCTGGCTATCAACCAAAACAGCTTGTGCAAACCTGATGTTTTCAATACTATAATTGATCTGCATCTTCAGGTTTTGCACATCAGCAATCTGGTGCCAGAAATAAGGAAGCAGCGATACTGTTAAGTAACCATGTGCAATGGTAGCTTTAAACGGGCTTTCCGTTTTGGCCCTTTCAGGGTCGGTGTGTATCCATTGGTGGTCAATGGTAGCCTCCGCAAACATATCAATTTGTTGTTGGGTAATAGTGTGCCAGCCCGAGATGCCAATTTCTTTACCCAATAAAGCTTCAAATTCTGCGTGGTTTTTTATGACTACCATAGGTTTATCCGTGTTTGTTATTGATGATACAAATTCGTGGTAAAAATAACAATGTTGGGCAATAGTGAGTGAATTTGCATCAATTTAAGCGAAGAAACTTATTTTTTATTTAAACACGGACGCTTGGTTATGCAGCAATAGTGGCTACAGGTTTATTAAACCAGTTTTTCGGCAAAAGGAGTAGTATGTTTCCAGGCGGAGCTATCAAACCAGTTTTTTATTTTCATTTGTTCATTTGCCTCCATCTCTTTAAAATTATATTCGTTTGATTGGTGATCGTAGCTATAATCTTTCATCCACTTTTTGAAATTGGACGCTGTTAATTCAACCGCATTCATAATAAAATGAATCTCCGCATCCGTCATTATCGGATGGACTGATAACCTTACCCACCCCGGTTTGTTCAGCAGATCTCCCGAATGGATTGAATTTAATATTTCATAGGACCGGGTTTTATCAACATGCAGTAACATGTGCCCATAGTTTCCCGCACAGGAGCAGCCACCTCTTGTCTGAATACCAAACCTGTCATTCAGCATCTTAACGATCAAATTATAATGTGCGTCTTTTACAATAAACGACAGAACGCCCAATCTTTCTTTAATAGTCCCTTCCAATACTTCAACATTTTTCATTTTTGAGAACCTATCAAAAATAATCTCTAACATTTCTTCTTCCCGCTGCAGTATATTTTCGACGCCCATCTCTTCTTTTAACCGGATACACATGGCTGCTTTTATTCCCTGCAAAAAAGGCGGTGTGCCGCCATCTTCGCGTTGTTCTATATTGGCGGTATATTCATGAACTTTCCATGGATTGGTGTATACCACAGTGCCTCCTCCTGGTTGATCGGGAATTAAGTTTTTATAGAGCTTTTTATTGAAGATCAAAACACCTGGTGTACCGGGGCCTCCTAAAAATTTATGGGGCGAAAAATAAATGGCATCTAAATGGGTGCCTTTTTCTGCCGGATGCATATTGATATTGATGTAAGGAGCGGAACAAGCAAGGTCAACAAAACACAATCCGCCATGTTCATGAATTATTTTAGCGATTTCATGATAAGGAGTTTGAATCCCTGTTACGTTGGAGCAACCACTAATGGCAGCTATTTTATTTTTCCGGTGCCTGAACTGTTCTAATAAATCCCGGAAGTATGCCAGGTCAACATTTCCGTGTTCATCAGCCCTGATTATTTCAACAGTTGCGATGGTTTCCAGCCAGCTTGTCTGGTTGCTGTTATGTTCCATATGGGTAACAAAAACAACGGGCCTTAACATTTCATCCAATTGCAGCGGGTCATTATTCTTTTTCACATAATCAAAAATGCGTTCAGGTATTCTCAGTCCTAATATCCTTTGCAGCTTATTTACCGCAGCGGTCATTCCGCTTCCGCAAAAAATCAATACATCATTGCTATTTGCCTGAACATGGTCCTTAACAATAGTCTTGGCCCTTTCATAAGCTTTAGACATCAACGTACCTGTTACAGTAGCCGTTGTATGCGTGTTAGCCACAAAAGGTAGAATCCTGCTCTGGATACAAGCTTCTATAGGCTCATATGCTCTGCCGCTTGCAGTCCAATCCGCATAAATGATGTCTTTTTGCCCAAAAGGAGATTCAAAAACTTGCTGATGACCGATGACCTTATTTCGGAATTTAGAGAAAAAGCCCTCCAATGCACCTTCTGAGTTCATAAAGCTGACATTACAATAGTGAACGAAATAAATTTACAGTGCGCGTTTACTTAGTTGAGGCAGTACCGTAAATGCCGAACAGGTCATACGGTTTTTTACTAAACTCATCATTAAATAAAAACGCCGCAAGGAAAACGTATGCGATAAAACCGAAAACAATAAGCAGCTGCACTTTAGATGTTTTTTGAATGTCCTGCTTTGATTTTACATCACAAACTTCGCCGGGACAGTACTGCGCTTTTTCCTTGTAAAATAATTTATAGACTTTACATCCCAAGCAAATACCAAACACCGATTCAAAAAAGGTAAAAAACAGGCAAATCAGGCATACGATACCTGTTATTGGACTAAAAGCATTTACTACCACCATGAAGGTGAACATAGTAGCCGACAAAATCAGGCCAATTATCCAGGCAAACTTTTTTTGCTGGGCCCCCACATACTCAGGGGTTTGATTCCTGACGATCAAACGCCCGATTATTAATGTAGGGGAATATTTAGGATTGATAAAAACCCGAATGAAAAAGTCTGTAAGAAATATCGTTATAAAATACTTTATCAGTAAAAAATCCTCTTTATACATAATTTGCATAAATGAGATTAATAAACCTAAAAAAAGTATACCTGCTGATGCCCGGATCTCTCTTTCATTTAAAACCGGGATGTTATAGCCTTCTACACTTTCCCCGAATTGTACAACCTTTTTCATTTCGTTATTATTTATATTGGATGATTTACAACGTCTTTTGTTACAAACTCATTCAGCTTTTGCTACTCCACAGGTGGATGCATATCATCATCTTTTATAAAAATACAGAAGGCATCCGCAATTAAGAAATTAATGTGATAGCGGTAACGATATGCTACGTAACTCACCGGTTTTGAGTGAAAACCTGCCAGGTATTTTAACGTATTTTATAAGAAACCAAGATGAATGATTCAGCAACTTACTTAAACCACTCCGAATATTTGGTTTCTTCCGGCGTATCTGTAGGGCTTTCAAATTCAAGGCGGTAACCGTCAGGGTCAGGAAAAGCAACCACCCACAGGTTATTGCCAACAACAGGTTCGGGGATATCAACTCCTTTGGCAGTAAATTCATGATATAAGGCGAGCGCGTCTGCGCATTGAAAACAAATAGACACCCCTGTGCCTTTTAAACCATCCTGCTCAAATTTTTCTTTATTCCTGGGTTCCTGCAGCATTAAAGAAACCTGTTCACGCTCAAGCCAGCACCACTCAATTTTATCGCGTGGCGTCCATTGATTGGTTATTTTAAAATCAAGCCTTTCTGTATAAAATTTAAGGGAGGCGCCCATGTCGCGCACCATAAAAAATGGCACTGCCAGCCGGATGTTGGAGGAAGTTGACATACCTGATGAATTTTTAGTTTAAATCTACAAATAGTGCTTAATATTTACCCGGCATACCTTCATAAAAAAATTTATATGACAGGTTGCACCGATATCGGGATAACTGTACCATTTAACGTGAAAAGCAGCGTTTGTACAAGCAGGCTATTTCTTATTGTCAATTTAACCGGATATATTTATATGTTAAATTGCGGAGAAGGCTATGTTGTCGAGGAAATATACATTTTTACTCTTTTTCATTGCTTATATCGGTGCGCTGATAATTGAAAAACCTGTTTATCCAGGAGACGGAATTGCAGGCTGTATTTCTTACCTGCTTACTATTTTTATACATTTTTCCTTGTTTGCCTTTTTGATACTGGCCAATAATTTGCTTTTAATACCATACCTGCTGGAAAGGAAACGATTCGGCTTATATGCTGCCGGTCTTATCGTTTTAATTTTTTTGTATACATTTTTCACTGGCCGGTATAACCAATTTATTCATGGGGTTCTATTGCACAACAAGATTATAGAGACAAGGGCTGGCTTCTGGGACAATTTTGTGTATGGCCTGTGTTGTACGGTTATTGCCTCTATGTTATACATTACGCAGAAATGGTCGGAACAGCAGGAACAGGTTAAAAACATCGCGATCAACCAGCTGCAAACAGAACTAAAATACCTGCGCTCACAAATCAACCCTCACTTCCTGTTTAATGGCCTTAATACTGTTTACGGTTATATTGACATGAACAACCGGCGGGCAAGAGATATGATGGTTCAATTTTCAGATCTGCTACGGTACAATTTATATGACGCCGATGTGGATATGATAGCGCTGGAGAAGGAAATAAAATACCTTCAAAATTACGTGGCCCTGCAAAAAGCAAGGAGCAATGACAATATGGAGTTGACACTAAAGATAAACTACCAAAACGGCAGCGCCAAAATTGCCCCGCTCATCTTTATGGCTTTTATAGAAAACGCATTTAAATATGTCTCAAGGGACGATAATGCTATCAACAGCATAATGATCAGCTTGAACGAAGAGGCCGGCAAAATTGATTTCGAGTGTGATAATTCCTATGACGAGGTGGAACCGGGTTTGGGCGGAATTGGTCTTAATAATGCTGTCAGAAGGCTGGAACTATTGTATAAAGACCGTTACTGGCTCGATATTAAAAAAGAAAAAAATATTTATCGTGCACATTTAACGCTCACAATATGAAGAAACTCAGTTGCATAATTGTGGATGACGAACCTGTTGCCCGGAAAATTCTGGCAGAATTTGTAGCGCAAGTGCCCTTTATGGACCTGCAGGGCAAATTTGAAAATGCAACTAAGGCGGAAGCTTTTTTGACGACCAGCGAAGTAGACATCATGTTTCTTGATATTGAAATGCCAAAAATATCCGGTTTGCAATTATTACAAACGATTGATAATAAACCGCTGGTGATACTGACCACGGCATTTCCAAAATACGCACTTGAAGGCTATGAACTGGAAGTTATTGATTATTTGTTAAAACCATTTGCTTTCAGCCGTTTTATGAAGGCGGTTCAAAAGGCTAAAGAATACAGGCAAATGCAAAATGCCACTTCAGTTTCACAGTCAATATCTACTTACCTGTTTGTTAAAAGCGAAAAGCGGATCGAAAAAATTGAATTAAATGAAATACTTTATGCAGAGACTCTGGGCAATTACATCATTATTCATTTAACACATAAAAAGATCATCGCCTATCTCACTTTAAAAAGTTTAGAAAGCCAGCTACCGTCGAATGAATTTATTAAAATTCATCAATCTTATCTGGTAAACTGTTCCCGGATCTGTGCAATTGAAGGTAACGAAATAAAGATCAATGACAAGTCTCTGCCTATTAGTCGCAATTATAGAGATTCAATAATGGACATGGTGCACCAAAGGCTATTGAAAAGATAATGTCAGGCAACACCCCATTCAAGTTTGCTCACATCAAAGCCGATTTTCCCCGCCCTTTTTAAAAACCTTTCTTTGATGCTTTGCGGAATGACAGTTTCCCGTGATAAGATCCAAAGGTAATCAAGGCCGCTGCCTGAAACCAGCGCATAGTGGTAGTCACCGTCCAGGTCAAGGATATTACAGGCTGAATAAAATGGCCCGAAATAAGATACCTTCAGCATGCCGATATCTTCACGACCTGCGGATTTTGCTTTACCCTTAATTTCTATCCATTTATTTTTTTTGAAGTCGTACCCCCTGGTAACTACATTAATTAAACCGTCCTCTTTAATAGAATAATCCTCTGTAAGGTGCTTAATATTTTTCTCAACGCGGTTTGGCAGCCGGGCTATTTCGTGCCATTTGCCTAAATACCGGTTTTTATCGAACGGTTGCACGGCAGTTGCCCCTTTTGGGATATCCCGCGATAGTAAACTATATAATACCGCCCCGGCGCCCGCGCCGGCAGCTAAACCTATGAGCCAATTTTGTTTCTTCATTACAGATAAAATTCATTCGGCGCGTTTTTGTTTTTAAAGTATTTGTTTGGTTTGCCGAGCAGAATATCAGTGTAATGTGCATGAGGTAAAAGATCGATATAAAAAATAAAACATTACATTAGGCAGCAATTTATTTCTAACTCAACCTTATACTTTCCTTATGGACAGAACCCTGAAAGTCTACGCTAAAACAGACCACCTTTTTGCAGAATTTACCTTTAATTATGATCATCTACGGCAAGCTACTGCACATTATATTCAATACCGGCGCCTTTATAACGACGATGAGGAAGATGAAAATAAATCGGTATATCCACTCATGGAAATGGACGTGCATTTACAATTCAGGCAGTTTGACTCAATAGATGAGATTAAAGCATATGATATAGAAATAGTGAAAAAAGAATTAGGCCGCGATATGACTGATGCCAGGGGATATACCTATGTATATGATCCACAACCCGTGCTGTTACGTTATGTGGCCGAAAATCACAGAGGCTGCATCGGGATGGTAAATGTGCTGTTTAGTTTTATTGACAATACTAAGGAAGTAAAATTTCTCTCGGCTACTAATCCGAGGTTTGACTTTGATATATCTTCCAACAGCCTTGAAACCAACATAAGCTGCATAACAAGAATTCCCGTGTACACCGCCAGAGACGTTGGAGAAATAAACAGTTATGATTTGAAGCGGCTGGAACCATGGTATTAACAGAAAGGCCGGCAGCAGCGGATGGTGGCGGATAGCGGGAATTTATCCAGGCTATCCACTATTATCCACTTGGTTTTTTATAACTAACTTATTATGAGCAACTAAGTGTTACGGCTTCGTCCTTAACATGTATAAAAATATAAGTTTAATCCATTCTAACCCTTATAAACTCGCGGCAGCTGAATTATTAGCAGGAAAGATCCGGATAGTTTTCACATACCTTTTTATGTAATAAGAAGAAAAAGGTGTTTCTGTAACTCCATTGGCTTTGCCCGAGGTGCAATGTATAAATTTAAACTCCTCACCGGGAGACGACACCAATATACCCATATGACCGACCGTACTGGTCGTGGTATCAGTGCCGGTGAAAAGCACCAGATCACCGGGACGGGCATTGTTCAATTCAATTTCCCGGCCAACAAAGGTAAAACCCACAGAAGTTCTCGGAACAGCAATACCGAAATGATTAAATACATAAGTTATAAAACCAGAGCAATCAAGGCCCTCTTTGGGATCAATGGAGCCATATTTATAGGGGACACCGGTTAGCGAACGGGCAAAAGCGATTAATTGTATCGGCGTTAGTTTTCCGGTAGGGATACTTGCGATGTGTACCGGCTTATCGTCGGTAGTATTTTCGGATCTGTCCGGATGTCCGCATGAAGAAAGAATAAGCAAAAGCAAATAAAATCTAATACACCGCATGAGTAGTATGATACAAAAACCTCTCCACTTTAAATATCCGCTTAAATTTCAATGATTTAGGTGGATGATATAGAGGGCTTAAAGAAGACTTTTGTAAACCGGGGCACGTGCGATTCCTTCCCCCGGGAAGGTAGGTGTCAATGTCATTAGTTAAGAGAAAATATTTTTTTAAAGTATCTCATACCGTATAACCTCTATGATGAATAAGATCCTTCTCCGCTATCTGGCGGATCTGGATGACAAAAGGGAAATTGTACTGTCCGTCCGGTTTTCAGTTAAAGTGATGCTGTCCTTTTTTTAAATCAATTGTCTTAACCTAAAAGCGGACGGACAGTACAACCTCATAATTTTCAACCCTTGCAACAAATTTTGCAATATCTTTGTGAGATGGCAGAGATACCCTTTTTACAGGCAGTTGCGGTAAGTAAAATATTTTCCGGCGGGCAATCTGCCGGCATAAAAAAAACTGATGTTACTATCAGCAAAGGGCAGATAACGGCCATCATAGGCGAAAGTGGCAGCGGTAAAAGCACTTTATTAAAACTGTTTTATGGTTTGCTGTCGCCGGATAGCGGTGAGGTGCTTTTTAAGGGCGACCGTATTTGGGGCCCGGAAGAAAAACTGATCCCCGGTCATGATGCCATGAAAATGGTTACGCAGCAAACCGACGATCTTAATTTGTTTGCCAAAGTATGGGATAATATAGCTTCCATGCTGCCCCATACCGATCTTAAGGCTAAGCAGGAAAAAACAAAAAAGATCATCCACCAGCTAAAACTTACCCGCGTTGCGGAAAAACAGGTGGTAAGTTTAAGCGGCGGCGAAAAGCAGCGTGTTGCTATTGCCAGGGCATTAATTGTTGACCCGGAAATACTTTTACTGGATGAACCCTTTAACCAGGTGGATGCCTCTTTTCGGGAGGGTTTGCAACAGGATATCAGGCAGATTGTAAAGGATACAGGTTTAACGGTGATCATTGTATCGCATGACCCTGCCGAAGTGCTCTCTATGGCGGATGAATTGCTGGTATTAAAGGAAGGTGCTATTTTAGAATCGGGGAACCCGAAAACGTTGTATCAGCGTCCGGAATATTTGTACACAGCCCGCCTGCTAACCAACTGTACTGTATTAAGCCGCGACGAAGCTAAAATTTGCGGAATAACAACCCATGCCGCACACGTAGCAATCTATCCGGAATGGATAGAACCCCTTAAAACCTGGACGCCACGGCATTGGACAGTTAAGCAGGTATTATTTAAAGGTTGCTATGAAGACCTGTTGTTAGACAATCACGGCATAACCATCCGCGTGCTGAATGACCATTTTGGCAAATACAAAGAAGGCGACAAAGTGAATTTAAAATTCAACAAATGGCTGGAATATTAATAAAGAGGCACGATTATCATATCGCCTTTTCAAATCAAATCCTTCAAATGCTTATAATTTGCCTTAACAGTATCTAAAACCTCCTCCATCTGGCCGTTAAGCATCAGTTTAGTCATCGACAGGGCCATCCCTTTTACTTGTTCAAATTCAATTTTTGGCGGCATGGCAAGTGCGGTGGGATCGGTCATGATATTTACCAATGCCGGGCCTTTAAACATAAATGCCTCCTGCAATGCAAGTTTAAGTTCATCCGGATCACGAACAGTGAAACCTTTCATTCCCATGGCCTGCGCTATCATGGCAAAATCCGGATCGTACATATCCGTTTGCCAGTCAGGAACGCCGGCAACTTCCATCTCCAGCTTTACCATGCCAAGCGAACGGTTATTAAATACGATAACCTTTATGGGCAGTTTGTATTGGGTAACAGTGGCAAGGTCACCCAGTAGCATGGAGAGGCCTCCGTCTCCGCAAAGTGCAATTACCTGCCTGCCCGGGCAAGCCAGGGCAGCGCCAATTGCCTGCGGCATAGCATTAGCCATTGACCCGTGATTAAATGACCCAAGCATTTTTCTTTTACCAGTAGCGTTAATGTAACGGGCACCCCACACGCACGACATACCAGTATCAACGGTAAATATGGCATCGTAGGTGGCAAGCTGATCAATTATGTTTGCTACAAACTCCGGGTGCATATTATCTTTTTCACCGCGGTCATCTACATAAGTTTGCATCCTTTGTTTCACCTCATCATAAATTTTAAGCTGCGCTTTTAAAAAACTATCATCAGTTTTTTTGCTGATCATGGGCAACAGCGCTTTGAGGGTATCTTTAACAGATCCGCATAAACCCATGTCAACTTTTGCACGCCGGCCAATACGTTCGGGTTTTATATCTACCTGCACAATTTTGCAATCGGTAGGCATAAAAGGTGTATACGGGAAATCGGTACCTAACAATAACAACAAATCCGATTCATGCATACTGTGATAAGCGGCAGGTAAGCCCAAAAGGCCGGTCATGCCAACCTCAAAAGGGTTATCATACTGGATATCCATTTTGGACCGGAATGAATACGCCACGGTAGCGCTCAGCTTAGCGGCAAGGGCCACTACTTCATCATGTGCATCCGCCGCTCCAATACCACAAAACAGGGTGATTTTTTTATGCTTATTTATCAAAGCGGCCAATTGCTGAAGGTCTTGTTGCGATGGCTTAACTTCGGCAGTATTTTTAAAAACCTGTATGGCGGTATCTATTTCTGCTGCATCTGTGCTGGTTAAATCGCCGGGCAAACCTACTACTGCAACGCCTTTACGGTGTATAGCAGTTTGTATTGCCGACTGCAACATCCGCGGCAGCTGTTTTGGCGTAGTTGCTATTTGGTTATAAACACTGCAATCATCAAAAAGCTGTATGGTATTGGTCTCCTGGAAATATTCGGTGCCAAATTCAAAGCTGGCTACTGTAGATGCAATGGCAATAACAGGGGCGCCTGAACGGTGTGCATCATACAAGCCGTTTATTAAATGCACATGGCCCGGCCCGCTGCTGCCTGCACAACACGCCAAACCGTTTAACTGCGCTTCCGCGCTGGCAGCATACGCCCCGGTTTCTTCGTGCCTTACGTGTATCCATTGTATACTTCCTTCGCGCCTCACGGCATCGTTCACTTTGTTTAAACTATCGCCCGTAACGGCGTATATTCTTTTTATACCTGCATTTACCAGCATCTCTACCAGTTGATCAGCAACACTTTTTGCCATGGTAATTTTATTTAGCTATCTTTATTAAGCCTCAATGAAATCGCGTTTAAGATACTAAGCGTATAAATTAAGGCTAAAGCCGTTTAATCGCTTCAATTTTAACCGTTGGCTGAAGCCAAACGGCAATGAATACAAGCAATCAAATATCTAAATTCATTGCCGTCCATTTATGGGGCAGAAAAACAAATTAAAAGGGGGCTTCAGCCAAAACCAGCGATAAATATTTAAAAGCAATTTCTCTTTATTAAGCCTAACCAATTATGGTGTTCAGAGTTTTTATTATTACAAAAAATAAAACTATGGGGAAGATGGTTATCGCGTGCTATAAGCCCAGGCCGGGCAAAGCAGCAGCATTAAAAGAACTGATGAAAACTCACCTGCCAACACTAAAGGCAGAGGGGCTGGTTACCGACAGGCAATCCATTATAATGGAGGCTGCCGATGGAACGATTGTGGAAGTGTTTGAATGGATTTCGCAGGAAGCGATTAACCAGGCGCATACCAATCCGGCGGTATTAAAAATGTGGGGCGAATATGGCGAAGTATGCGACTATGTGCCCGTTGGCACCCTTGCAGAAGCTGCTAATATGTTTGCATCATTTAACCCGGTGAATTGAGAGAAACTAACTCTCTATTTCCACCCAGTTCCCATCTTCCTTTATAATACCGATCAGTTCATCCAGCGCATTGGCCGAACTGATGTTTTTCTTTACGGCTTCTTTACCGCGGTATAAGGTAACTTTGTCCGTACCGGAACCTACATAACCATAATCGGCATCAGCCATTTCGCCGGGGCCATTTACTATGCAGCCCATAATGCCAATTTTTAATCCTTTCAGATGACTGGTACGGCTCCGGATCATTTGCGTGGTAACCATCAGGTCGAATAAGGTACGGCCGCAGCTTGGGCACGAAATGTATTCTGTCTTTGATATTCTTGACCGTGTGGCCTGCAATATTCCAAAGGCTGTTGAAGTGATCACTTTGGTTTCAATCCCAGGTGCCTCTATCCATATCCCGTCACCAAAACCGTCAACCAGCAATGCGCCGAGATCCGTCGCAGCGTACAGTTGTAGGTTGGTGAGTTGTGAGTTGTGAGTTGTGAGGGGTACGAATTGACTACTATCTACCAACTTCTCACTTACTTCATCGGTCTTTCGGTCTTCCGGATTTTCGGTCTCGAAAGAGTAATCCCTTTTAATAATCACAGGCACATCCAATCCCAGCTCTTTCAGTTTAAGGAAGAAGGAGCGCTGGTCGGCCATGCCATGTAATTCATTAGTTTCTAAAACAAATACCAGCGAATGATCAAATGGCAGGGAAGCAAATTCTTCCGTTTCAATGTCAGCGTGTTTTATCCTTATGAGGTTTAATGCGGACGAACGGTCTTCGGCCTTACCGTATTCCTGTAAAGTAAATACGGGGTGGCACATTGTTTTGTCGGCAAGCTGTAACCAGGTTTTATAATTGTAAAGCTGCTTTAAGTTACCGGGGAAATTGAAAGACGGCAGCTCATCAGCGAGGTAAACAAAGTCAACCGATTGCTCGCCCATATTATATTTATCTAAAACCGGCGAATACAAATATCCGGCATCATTTAATACGGAGGGATCTTTTAAGTTTTTATTTGACAGATCGACCACCACCCGCGGAACCATATGCCCCCCAATAAAGGCATTGGCCTCATAAGTGTGGCGGCGATGGGCCCCCTCTAAACCTCCTCCGCCAACTGGCGGAGAGACTTTTGGACTTTCGAACTCTCCGACTTCCGGACTTTCGGACTCTCCGACTCTCCGACTTTCGGACTCTCCGACTCTCGGACTCTCCGACTCTCCGACTTTCGGACTCTCCGACTTTCTCCTAACGTATCTTTCTACCAGCGCAATTGCAACCGGTGCTTCGGCCTCTGGTTCTTCAGTCAGGGAAACACGTACGGTATCGCCGAGGCCGTCTTCCAGTAAAGTTCCGATGCCAACGGCTGATTTAATGCGACCGTCTTCGCCGTCGCCGGCTTCGGTTACACCCAGGTGAAGCGGGTAGTTCATACCTTCGGCAACCATGGTTTCTACCAGCAGGCGGTAGGCTTGTACCATTACCTGCGGATTGCTTGATTTCATGGAGATCACCAAATTATAATAGTTCAGCATTTCGCACATCCGCATAAACTCCATTGCCGACTCAACCATGCCTTGTGGTGTGTCGCCATAGCGGCTCATGATCCGGTCTGATAACGAACCATGGTTGGTGCCTATCCGCATAGCGGTACCGTATTCCTTGCAAATTTTAACCAGGGGGGCAAATTTCTGGTAAATGCGTTCCAGTTCGCCCTGGTATTCCGCATCGGTATAATCTATCTGGTCGAATTTCTTTTTATCAGCATAATTACCCGGATTAACACGTACTTTTTCAACAATCCGGGCGGCAACTTCAGCCGCGTTAGGGGTAAAGTGGATATCAGCCACTAAAGGCACCGTGTAGCCGCGCTGGCGCAATTGCTTTTTTATTTCGGCAAGGTTCTGTGCTTCTTTTATGCTGGGCGCGGTAATGCGCACATATTCACAACCGGCGTCAACCATCCTGATGGATTGTTCAACCGTACCAACGGTATCCATGGTATCGGTGGTAGTCATGCTTTGGATGCGTATTGGGTTATTGCCGCCCATGGGCACATCGCCAATAGCTACTTCCCGCGTTACAAAACGCGAATATTCAGTTAACGAATTACAATAACGGCCTTGCAGCAGTTTAATGGCATCAGTATTCATCACGAGTGACTTTAATCCATTACAAAAATACGAAATATGATGGATGTTGGGATGTTTAAAGGTTGAAAGGTTAAAAAGTTATCAGCTCGTCCTAATCCTATAACGTAACGTTTAGCGCTATTCCCACGAATTTAAATCTCTCAAAACAAATCGGTCCGTTTAATCGTCTTCATAAAAAAACCAATTATGAGTTCGGCATTTGTAAAAGAGAATGATGCACAGCATTTAAATGAGGTGGGGCCTACTTATGGCGCGCTATTGTTATACCTGCGGCGTGAAAATGGGGGAGTACCTGTGCTGGAAACAAAAACCTATTACAGCGAAAAGTATAAAAGGGATGTTTTTGAAATGAGCGATGGCTTAACTTACGCCAAAAACGATAATGACAAATGGTACATTATTCTTGATATTTAAGTTTGTAATAATTTATCAATAGTTCATCTTACCTTAGCTGCTTTCACGCATTATGCAACCAGATCTGCAGCAACTATACGGCAATATTGACATTTACCTGTTTGACCAGTTATTGAAAGGCACTTATAATAATTGCCATAAGATACTGGATGCAGGTTGTGGTGGCGGCCGCAACCTGGTGTATTTTCTCCGCAACGGCTATGACGTTTATGCCATCGATCCAAATCCGCAGGCAGTTGAAGCAGTTAAAGGTTTATCTAAAAGCCTGGCACCTGCCATACCGTCAACAAACTTTACAATTTCGGCAGCAGAGGATATGTCTTTTGATGACGCGGAATTCGACCTGGTGATCAGCAGTGCTGTACTTCATTTTGCAAAAGACCAGGCACATTTTGACAATATGCTGAATTTTATGTGGCGGGTATTAAAACCGGGCGGCTATTTGTTTGCGCGCCTTGCATCAGATATTGGTATCGAAAAGCTTGTTCTTCCCCTCGGTGATGGCCGCTACCTGCTGCCGGATGGCTCAGAACGTTTCTTAGTTGATGAACAAATGCTGCTGCAATACACGCAACGGCTGAATGCACAGCTGCATGAGCCAATTAAAACCACCAACGTGCAAAATTTGAGGTGCATGACTACCTGGTGTTTGCGTAAAGTCTAATCAAACTCATGTCTTGGTTAATAACTTAAAATGAAGCTAACATAAATATCACATTAAACTTTAATTGCTTTGATGATATTTGCGTTTATAAATTCATTTTGAAATGAGAATCAATCACCTGCTTTTTATCGCACTTGCCGTTGCCTCCTTATCTGCATCATCCCAAACAAAAAAGAAAAAACCAGCTATTCCAACAATAAGCATTAAGCCTGTTTCTACAGAAGTGTCCCGGCCTAAATTAGTGGTTGGAATTGTGGTTGACCAAATGCGCTGGGATTATCTTTACCGGTATTACAACCGTTACCAGGACAATGGTTTTAAGCGTTTATTAAACGAAGGCTTTACCTGCGAAAATACGCAGGTTGATTATATACCAACTTTTACAGGCCCGGGCCATACCTGTATTTATACAGGATCAGTTCCAGCGATACACGGCATTGCAGGTAATGATTTTATTATCCAGGCAACCGGAAAGTCTATGTATTGTACCGAAGACACGTCGGTGCAAACTGTAGGCAGTGCCTCAAAGGCCGGGCAAATGTCGCCGCGTAATTTGTTAACTACAACTGTTACAGATGAATTAAAACTGGCTACTAACTTCCGCTCAAAAGTAATTGGGATAGCCATGAAAGACCGGGGTGGAATTTTACCTGCCGGACATACCGCCAACGCGGCTTACTGGTTTGATGATAAAACCGGGAACTGGATAACCAGCACCTACTATATGAAAGATTTACCGCCATGGGTAAAAGACTTTAACGACCAAAAACTTGCCGAAACCTATTTAAAACAAGATTGGACGCCTGTTTATCCTTTAGATACCTATTTACAGAGCACAGCGGATAATACTAAGTATGAAGGCAAATTTAAAGGAACGGATGCGCCTACGCTGCCCGTTAAAACGTCGGCCATATATAAAGGTAACTTAGGGTTGATCCGTTCAACACCTTTTGGTAACACATTAACATTGGATTTTGCGGTAGCCACTATAAATTCTGAAGAAATGGGCCAGCACCCGGTCACCGATTTTTTAGCGGTTAGTTTGTCATCAACAGATTATATCGGGCACCAGTTTGGCATCAATGCGGTAGAAATTGAAGATACATACCTGAGGTTAGACCGTGATATTGCGTCGTTTTTAACTTACCTGGATGCGAAGGTAGGCAAGGGGAATTATACGGTATTTTTAACCGCCGATCACGGTGCCGCACATAACACTGCGTTTTTAAATGATCATAATATTCCTGCCGATGTTTGGGACGACGGAACAATTTTAAAAGGACTAAACAGCTTTTTGTTGAGCAAGTATAAAGCGGATAACCTGGTGCTGGGACTAACTAATTACCAGGTTAACTTTAATTACCATGATATCAATTATCTGCACCTTGATCAGGATGTGTTAAAAAAAGATTGTATACAATACCTTGAAAAAGTACCGGGAGTTGCGTTTGTTGTGGATATGAAAAAAGCAGCGACAGCCGCTGTACCGGAAGCACTGCGTACCCGGATTGTAAATGGTTACAGCCGCAAAAACAGCGGCGAGATCCAGGTAATTTTAGAACCCGGATGGTTTACCGGTCACGGATCAGGAGATAGCGGGCCAACCGGTACCAAGCACGGAACCTGGAACCCATACGACAATCATATTCCACTGGTATTTATGGGCTGGGGTATAAAACATGGCAGCCTTACCCGCG
>JAQNCM010000440.1 GCA_029237615.1 Mucilaginibacter sp. | reverse complement strand
AAGGCGCGGTTATCACCGTGTATGACAGGTTCAGCCTGGCCATATCCACCGCAGCGGTGGCTTTTTTGATGCTGGCATCGGCTACCATCACCCTTTTTCCGGTTTCACCGGTGGTAAGTTCTGAACTTTGGTGCTGTGCCTGCAGCGCACGATACCTGGCCCGCGCGGCATCCAGGTCGGTTTTGATCTGGTCAAACTGGAACTGGGTCACCACATCTTCCCGGAGCAGGTTTTGATATCTTTTGTAGTTGGTTTCCATGTTAACCAGCCTGGCTTTTAACTCATCCAGGTTGGCATCAGCTATATGGACACCATTATAGGCAATGTCCGAACCGGAAGACGCTACGCCTCTGTTTGCCCGGGCATCGGCCAGCATGGATTCGGCCTGCTCTTCCTGGATTTTGTATTCCCGGTCATCAATGACTACCAGTGTATCTCCTTTTTTAACCTGCTGGTGTTCCGAAAACCGGATATCTTTGATATAACCGGGTATCCGGGTATTGATCGGGTTGATATAAGCTTCTACCTGGGCATCGTCCGTGTAAACAGATTTTCCTAAATGAAAGAAAACACTGATACCCCAGATGACAGCACCTATAACGATAACGGCCGAAAGCATATTTAAAATAATGATCCTCCGTTTTCTTTTTTGTTCCTCTTTTTTATCTGTAGTTTTCATTTTTTTATCTGATTAAAAATTGCCGGTAGCTTTTTGCAGCAGATACCATCGGTACACAATGTTGATTCCAGCATTGCTCTCAGTCAATTCTGCAGCCAGTTTCGCTGAGCTGGCGTCAAGTATATCAGTCAGCATGGCCATTTGGTTAAGGTATTTTTTCTCCACAATCCGGTAGTTGTCATCAGCCAGTAACCTGGCTTTTTCCCGCCGGTCAAATTCTGTTTTAGCTTCGTTATATTTGATAAAAGCGGAATTAACATCCAGTTCGGCCTGCTGCTGAACCTGTTCTGAGCGGGTTCTTTGCTGCGACCACCGGATCTCTGCCAGACGGATATGATCTTTCGCATGGTACAGTGATGATATATTATACCGCAGCCTGATGCCGGCCTGGTAAATATTGCTATAGATATTCATTGGCGGAAATGAGTACATATAGGGGCGTGTAAAACCATCCCCGGCATACAGGCTCACGGCAGGCAATTTTTCAGCTTTGGCTATCCGGATGTTCTTTTCAGCGATACCTTCACTCGCCTGGGTGGCTTTCATGGCAGGACGGAGTGCATAGGCCTGGCGCAGATATTCGGCATAAGTGTTGGACTTTAACTCACTCGCGGTGATGGTGGTATCAACTGCGATTTGTGTACCGGCGGGCAAACCTAAAACCACGGTTAGCTCCTTGTTAATGATCGCTATGTTATTGTTCACCTGGTCAGCCAGCACATCCAGGTCAGTAATTTGCAACTGGCTGCGGATGATGTCATTTTTAGTGACCATCCCTTCGGTATGCAGTGCCTGAATGTTTTTTAGCCGGGTTTTAGCCAGTTCAATGTTTTTTTCATAAACCCGCCGCTGGTTAAAAAGCCGGTAAAGCTCCAGGTATTGGCTTAGTAACAGCATTTTAATGCTTTCCTTATCCTGATTATAATTCTGTACAGACAATTGCTCCTCCAGCTTCGCTTTGGCGATGTTGTTATTAACCCGGTTGCCGTTATAAAGCGTCTCACTGGCGTCCACGCCATAGTTATTACTAAAGTGAGGAACCGGAACTGTTTGATTATAACTGAAAGTGGGATTAAGGACCGTGATATTGCTGATGTAACCGGCATCTATACTGGCGCTGATTTCCGGCAGGCGTTCAGATTTGGCGATCTCGGTACTCTGATGACTGGCGTCTATGCCCTGTTTAGAGATGTTTAACGCCTTGCTGTTTTGTGCCGCGAGGGTAAAGAGTTCTTCCACTTTTAAAACCCTGCGGGTACTATCCTGAGCCTTAACGCTGCCGGCGCCGAAGCTAAATAACAGTACTGCTATTGTGGTTATTGTTCTCATTGGTATAATCTTATACAGTTCAACATTGAACTATTTGTATAAATTTTTTTATTTACTAACCTGATCGCTCATTTTTAAAAGCAACCCGGTAATTTCTTTGATCTTTTCAGCAGGAATACCGCTATTCAACGTGGTATAAAATTCATTCAGCATCGGTTCAAACTTCTTTTGGTATAATTGCCCTTCTTTCGTAAGCGAAATGATCTTGTTGCGCCTGTCTGCCGAATCTTCGGTGCGGGTAACCAGGTTTACCCTTGTTAAATTATCTATTAAGGGTGTCAGGCTTGCTTTTCCCTTTTGAACTGTATTCGCTATTTCCTGTTGGTTAATCTCACCTTTCTTCCACAGTACCATCAAAACCTGGAACATCTCATAGGTAATCTCACCATGTGTCTCCTTGATCTTTTGCATGATGTAATACTTAATTGCCTGCCGAGCGGTAATAATCGCATCAACAAAATGGCTCATGGTTTCTTTAGGTTCTTCCGATTTCATAGAACAAAGTTAAATAACGAACAGTTCAACTATGAACTATTTTGTGTCATTTTTTTGTCATATAGCGAGGCCGGGTTATTATCGATAACTAAAGCATCTGTATGGGTTTCCAAGCAATCCGGGGGGCATATTATAAAATGTTGGTAATGACTGAATTGACAATAGCAACTCAGAATAAAAACACCTAAGCATCACGTGTTCAAACTTACTTTCATTTCAAGACCAAAAGGATTTTGAACACTTATTCAAATACAAATTATTTATATTCAGCAACTTACAATAAATGTAATTTATTCAAAAACTAACGAAGATAGGAATAAAAATAGATTGGAATAAGAAAGAGCTAATAATCAACTTATTAACTCTTTCATTTTGGAGTTCAAACTCCCTTTAGTAGCCCAGAAGGGAGATTCTTTGAACACATAATGGAGTTTTTAGAGGCTGTTGAGCCAATCTTAAAAGATGAAAATAAGGTTTCGAAGACTTAGAATTTCCCCAACTTAGATGGACGTTTTGGAACGTTCGAGGCCAACTCGGGGAACAAATGTGATAATTGAAAAGCTCCCGATTACGTGATGTATTCAGGGTTATTAAAAAATATTTATAAAGTTTTGATCAATAAGCCAATGCTGGCCGCAATGCCGATGATAAAAGGTTCCTTCATTTTCTTAATGTACAGTAAGGCGAATACTGCTGCTATTGCGATCAATGCGGTAGGAACATCTACAATAGAGCGTATTCCAATAATAATCACAGAGCCAACCAAAGCACCAATAACGGATGCAGTAATACCCTC
>JAQNCM010000393.1 GCA_029237615.1 Mucilaginibacter sp. | reverse complement strand
CCATATATCTAATACTATTACAATAACTGGAAATTGTATTATTAAAAAAGCACCATAATGTTCGCTAGGTTAAATAATTGTTTTTCAATAAATTATATAAGGACGAAAACTATATTGTCATAATTATGTTACAATATTACAAATAACTAAAAAACATAATTTATGAAGAAGATCCGTTTAGTGCTAATTATGGCCATTATGACTTGGGCGGTCCAGGCTGCAGATGCTCAAACCACTGACACTGCCAAAAACCACATTGAAGTAACAAAGAAAACAAAAACAAGGCGCCAGGGCCGCAAAACAACCACAAAAACTGTAATGGAAGGTACGGGTACACCCAGTGCCATTAGTGGAGCTGCTGATGCGGTAGTAACAGGCAAACCTATTCCCCCCCCTCCTGTTGCAACTCCTCCGCCTGCTCCTGTAGCAACTCCACCGGCTCCTCCTACTGTAATAGTAGTAAAATCTGAGCCTGAAAAAGCCCCGGAACCGGCAACAACCAGTGTAACTACGACCACAGAAACCAAACCTGCTCCGGTTGCAACTACCAGCTCAACACATACTACAAAAACAACAACGTCGTCACATGCAGTACATGGTACACATGCAACACATCATAAGGTTTATAGAAAAACTACTCCGGTGGCATCAGCTACCACTACAACAACTACCGTGAAGAAAACTCAAAGTAACCAATAATACCCAACTCAACAGCCCATCAGACAAACAATGTCTATGGGCTGTTGTTATTTTCGTTATTATAATAGACATCTTCATTTACCCACTGTGTATCGACAATTACGCAGCTATATTCTTCCGGTTTCAGGCTTTACTGTTTTTTATGCTCATTGGGTTGCTAACGGCTTTTTTGTCAGATATTTTGAAAATATAGTGACAATTATCAGTGCCATTATCCCCTGGCAAAGCATCGTAAATGGAGCAGATATTTTTTGGGAAACTGTTCCGATGATCAAACTTCCAAAGGGCAGCATTCCAAAATAAGCCATGGCGATATAACTCATTACGCGGCCTCTCATATGAGGTGCTGCTTCTACCTGTATAATTGTAATGCTGGCAGTCATAGGCGTTAACGACCCAAAACCTATTACAACGGCAAAGAGCATAGCGACAGGAAAATAACTGATGCGTGAAAACAACGTCATTCCGATACCTAAAATTGCACTGCTCATTAGCAAAATAACTTTAAGATTGGTTCCCTTTTTTAAGGAAGCCATAAATAAACTACCCAAAATAGCCCCTAAACCTATAAAACTGCTGATGTAACCATAAGTAGCAGCATTGCCCTTGAACACTACTTTTGCAAACACAGGCACAATGGTATCATATGGTAAAACCAGCAAACTTAAGCATGTTAGCATCAGTATAACCACACCAATCGTTGGTGTTTGTTTCAGGTATTCAAAACCTTCGGCCAGCTCAGAAGTAACTTTTTTCTTTACTGCAGGTGGATTAAATTTTGGAAGTTTCATCATCAGCAGCGATGTAATCACCGCTAAAAAGCTCACCGCATTCAACGAAAAGCAAATACCGGCGCCTAACGTTTGAAGCACAATACCTGATAATGCAGGCCCAACCAACCTGGCAATATTCACCATTGCGGAATTTAGCGCAAGCGCATTCACAATATCTTCCTTATCGTTTACCATATCATGTACCATCGGCTGCCTTGCCGGTACATCAAAGGCGTTAATGATACCCAGGACAACGCTTAATGTCAGTATCTCCCAAATCACATAATGATTGGTTAAAATTAACACAGCAAGTAATATTGCCTGTATCATTGAAGCCGTTTGTGTAACCAGTAATATCTTATAACGGCTGTATCTGTCCGCAACGATACCTCCAACCAGCGATAGTAAAAATGATGGGAACTGCTGCGCAAACACCGCAAGCCCGAGCATAAAAGCCGAATGCGTAAGGCTGTAAATTAGCCAGCTTATAGCCGTCCGCTGCATCCAGGTCCCGATTTGGGAAACGGATTGTCCGCTAAAAAATAAGGCATAGTTTCTATTTCTGAATGCTCTGAAAATGTTTGTTTTTATTAGTGGACTCATGAAATGGTTAGCTTTCGCATAAATAATTCGCATAAATAAATACTTCAACCTGTCTGCTGAAGCGTTGAATTAAGTTATTTTTTGAATCCCTGCAGAATCAAGTAAATCCACATGGAGATGGCCGGCTTTATATTATCAAAATTCTTTTTGATAACAATCTCCTTTTTAAAGCCCTGTATACTGCTGAGCAATACAAAAATTAATGCATCCTGCTCTTTTGTGTCCATTGAACGTAGCAGACCATTTTCTATTCCAAAATTCAAGATTTTTCTGAGCAGCGGGATTTCCAGTTGCCGGAAGCGGGTGTGCATAGTATGTATAACTTTGGTGTAATCAGACATTTCACCGGCATTCATTCCGTTATCTATCATGGTATAAAACTCTCTTGTTTTTTGAGACATATTTAACCTTGCCCTAAAATACCCACTGACCTTCTCTTCCAACCCGGGCGCAGCATCAACGGCCTGAGTAAGTTCCGCTAAAATCCTCCTCATTTCTACGTCTATTGCAGCATCCAATATTTCTTCCTTGCTCTTATAGTAATAATAAAGCGAGCTTCGTCTTTTGCCTATTTCCCTGGCCACATCATCCATTGTTACTTTTTGAAGACCGTGGATCTGGAACAGCTGTTGGGCGGCCTGGATGATCTGCTGTTGAATAGAATCCTCTATAATATCGTTGGGTTCAGTCATCATGCGTTAGTTATATTACCTACAAAAGAATGGATTTTTAGACACTTTAACAGAAGATGTCGAAAAGTTTATTTCTATAAACATTGCATCGTAACAGAAAAAAAATTAATTATTAAATTCTTTTAATAATTAATAATATCGACAGATTTATTAAATTGCATCAGCGTACAACACTTCCCATTAATTTCCTGTCCCTTTAAAATAGTCATGAAAAAAGTTTTGTTCTGGACCTTAACCGTATTAGGTTTATTTGCTGGCATAGCGTTAGCAATGGTTATTATTAATTGGAGCATTAACACTAAGGTTTAATTTTTTTAAAGTTGAACAAATGCTACAATAAAAAAATTATCCTTTGTTAGTAAATGCAAACCTTTTTCGTTAATTAATTGAATATCAGCAGCTACAAAAAGGGCAATTTTGCCTCCATTTATCTTTGCATTGCCAGCAATAGAAATTAACAAATTTTATTTAAAAAATATTTGCAGCAGTGGTTTTAAAGCTTACCTTTGCAATCCCAATTCGGGGTGTAGCGTAGCCCGGTATCGCGCCACATTTGGGATGTGGAGGCCGCAGGTTCGAATCCTGCCACCCCGACGGAAAAGCGATACCAATCGAAAAACCTCTTCAAAGAAATTTGCAGAGGTTTTTTAATTTAATAACGATCCGAAATTGAGATCGTATATTTGATAAAAACGCTTATGTACCCTTTCCATTTACTATTCAATGTTATTAATTCATAGGTTGTAAGTTTAATGAGTCAAGAATAATCGGATATGTTACAACAAGTTTTATCATACCAGATAGCTGATAGCATTGATATAAAGATGTTCAAATCTGCATTTAAGGCTGATTTGTATTTTAACGATACCGATGAATTGTTTTACATAATAGATGAAGGTCAATATATATATGTTTTTAAATATGGCGTTGTTTGTTTTTTAAACTATGACGCTATCAAAATCTCTGAATTTTTAAGGTTAATATCTTCTTATTGTAAAAATAAATTTGACCAAAGTTTGGAGGAAGAATTTAAGATACAGACGAATTCTGTAAAAAACAAGATAGGATTCCATTCAATCGAGATCATAGGAGAAGACATTGAAGTGCTGCGTTTGATAATGCTGACTGTTTCACAATCAGTCGCACTTGATTATTATCATAAGCAAACAACTAAACTGCTGGAGGAAACGAACTACCATACTCAGATACTGGAAACAAAAGGACGTCTTGACATATCGGGAATAAACCTGAAAAAATACATAGGAAGAACTCTCCTATTAAAAAACCGGATCGCTGAAAATCTCTATATTTTTGATTCTCCCCCTGAAACATGGGAAGATGAAAATCTAAATAAAATTCATAATGATCTTAAACGAACCTTTGACTTGAAAGAAAGGTTTAGAAACATACAGGAAGGGTTAAATATTGTAAAAGATAACTATGAACTTTTCAGGGACCTGTTGCAATATAGAAACAGTTACAGACTTGAATTAGTGATCATTCTCCTGATCCTGGTGGAAGTACTTAACATTTTCGCTCAAAAAATATTTAATTGAATTTAACGGGAAAGGGTGAAGGGTTAAAATGTCATTGGAATTAGCGATCAATAAAATAAAATCCGTCAGATTTAACCCGCCAACTTCTTTAAATCCTGCAAAAAGTGGTTCGAAAATTGTCCTGTCAAGACGACTATAGCGATACCAAGATATATCAAAACCCTGTAAATTATAGATTACACAGTTTTGTGTTTATAGCCCACTAAATAAACATCAAAGTTTCATTTTTTTTCACCTATCTGAACACTTCCTTTTTTGTTTTAAATTTAAGGCGTTTAAAAGTGATATAATTAATTGTATTACAAGTTGTTATGAACGTATTTATTACAAAGATAATCGCAGAAAAGGGCACCCGATTTAATCAATAAGGTATTTGGTCAAATTTAAAGATCAGGAAATAATAGAAAGGGTTTCAGCGGTTAAGCCAAAACCCTAACTTGGATATTTGCCTGACAACCGGCAGTAAGAATAGATAAACACTAAGAGTTAGCCATTCTTTATTTTATTTTGGTTGCAAACAAATAATTTCCTGTTGGTCACTATGAAAACCAATAACTACGCTGTCATGTATCGTTTTTTCATATACAGAAAGGTTAATACTTCCACAAGGTGAGCCGGCAAGGCTTGTCGTAAATGAGAATGGACTATTTATTGTATTTACGTTACCACTTGCCACCACACCCACAAAGCTTGCACTTAAAGCATAGCTGGAAATATAATCATCTGTGGCAGTAT
>JAQNCM010000372.1 GCA_029237615.1 Mucilaginibacter sp. | reverse complement strand
CAACCGTTGTGCAGCATCGGTAAAATGACCAAATGTTTGACCAATTTTTAAACCAACCTCCCGTAAAAAGTGAGCGGGCATTACAATTTTCTTTCGCATCATATCCTCAAACGCCAGCATGGCTTCGTTAGGATCTACCTCAAATATTTTTGAGATAAAATATTTATATGCTTTTGCGTGTCTTGCTTCATCACTGGCAATCACGCCGCACATTTTTGATAAAAGCGCGTCTCCATCTTTTTTTGCCTGTGAGGCAACCCGACGGTGGGAAACATTGGTGGCAAGTTCCTGAAAGGAAGTGTATATAAAGTTACGGTAAGGATCGTGCCCGGTGCCGATGTCAAAACCATCAGAAATAAGGTATTGAGTTGAGACTTCCATCATCCGCATATTTACACGGCCAGATAGATAAAGATATTTATTAAGCAAATCGCCGTGGCGATTTTCTTCGCCGGTCCAGTGCCTTGTCCACTGCATCCATCCACCTTCTTCATTTCTTGACACACCTTCAACCATGGTCAACCATGATTCATAGGTCGGCAATGCCTCTTCAGTAATAGTATCGCCAATTAATACTGCTATCAAGTCATAAGATAATCCTTGTGCGCTTTCCTGCAGTTCCTTAATTTCACTGAAAAACGTATCCCGGGATGAATCAGGCAAAAAATCAGACGGCTGCCAAATTGTATCGATGGGTTTCAAATATTCATCCTTTTTTTCAAGCATGAATTGTTCGATGTGCATCATTACTTCCGTTCGCTTTTCTTCAAAAAATCTCATAACAACTTATTAGGGTGCTAAGGTAACGATTTATAATAAGATAAATTTATCATTTTTGACTGCTATAGTCAACAGCATTCTTCATACAGGCCGGAAGATTACTAATAGAAGGCTTACCATAAAAAATGGAAAAATTTCCGTTGTAATCCCACATCATACCGGGTATATTTAATATTTTAAGTGTTCGCCTCACTGCCTTTATGTACCTGCATCGGCTGTTAACATCGGCATATTTATTATACACTCCATATTCCCCGCAAATAACAGGTACATTGTATTTGGTGGCCCAATCTTTTATTATCTGCAACTTATCTCTTATCGACTGCTCATTGCCATCGCGCGGATATTGACTATAATTTTTTTCTCCATCGGTGTTTTTCGCTTTGGGATTTAAAATTGGAAAATTTTCCGCATTGTAAGGAAATGGCACCCCAACTGTCGACTCTTGCGCCCCTATCCACTCTGCGCCCTGGTGCGTAAATAAAAAAGGTTCATAAAAATGAAATGTGTAAATAATATTCTCATCGGCGAGCCGTACCAAGCGGCTTAACTCATAAATACTATCATAATTTGAGGCTCCAATAATTAGCGTACGTTGCTTGTCAATTTTTCTGATAGCCGTTACAATGTTATAAGCAGCGTCCTTCCATATCTGAGGATTCATATGTGGCGGTTCATTATATAATTCAAAAAACAGGTTATCATAGCCCTGGTGCACGTATCTTTTTGTGAGTTTTAGCCACAAATCAATGATTTTCGGCGTTTCAGCGGAGTAATTGGTTTCATTAAAGCTACCTCCGTGGTAATCAATTATGAGTTTAAAGCCGTATAAATGGCATTGTTCAACAACTTTGTCTATGTATGTAAATATTTTATCGGCGGGGATATGTTCAGATTCAAAGTATTCAAACGCAACGGGCAGCCTGATACTTTTAAAACCAAGCTTCTTCAGCAGCAAAAAATCGTTATTTTTTATACCGTTTATATTTAATATATCTTTATTCCAGGTTTGTTCATACCACGAAATACTTATACCATTATCCAGGCTTTTAGCCCTTTTAAAGACTAATAAGCGCATTGTGGGCACAGTTGGATTGCTTTTTGCTATATTAGCCTGTGAAAGTATACCTAACAGAAGCACAAGCCGGATAATTTGGACGCATGGGATATTAAATTTTATAGACATAATATGTTTATATGTGAATAAGTAAGGTTACCTGCGTTTTAATAATTTCATTTACTTTATGCGGATTAAATTTATAGATAACTAAAACCTATCATAAGTTAAGAAAAACTTAATAATGTTTGTTCAAATAACTAAAGAAGAATTTGTAAGGGAAATATCAAAAAAAGCCTGGTATCAGACGAATAACATTGTATGGACGGTTTTGTTTATTTATCCTTTATTTAGTATTATAGATTTCATTTTTGCCTATTCCATCTGGCTTCAATTGTTTATCATACGCATTATTACCGATCTTATTATTTTAGCGTTATACAGTTTTTTTCAGCGTAGAAATTATAACTACAGGATTTTATTACACATTACTTACCTGCTGCTTGCTGTTACATCTGCAGTATTGTGCAACCTTGTTGACATTCAACAACTGATGGTTTATTACTTGCTATTCTCTGCAATTATATTATTTTTTAACCTGCTGGTATTTTGGGAACCAATTAATTCAGTTCTGGAAGCTCTAGCTTCGCTGGTATTACTTGCACTATTTTTTTTGCTGCTAAGTCCCTACACACTGGATTTGGTTATTTCGAACGGAGGCCAGTTCTTTTTTATTATAGCCTTAATTTCGTGTCTCGTGCCCGGCGCCCGGTATAAAATAATTGAACGTGATGTACGCTCGCAGCTGTTGATCGGAAAATCAAACGAGCAGCTTAAAAACCAAAATCATGATATAAATGAAAAGAACAATATCATTGATGCTCAATATGAACAACTACGCAAACTCGATAATCAAAAAAATAGCTTTATAAATATTGCCGGGCATGACCTTAAAAACCTGGTTGGCTCCATCATCATGAGCAACAGTATGTTAAAAGATGAGGATTACCGCTTAAGCACCGATCAGATGGAACTGATTGGCTATATAGCGGAAGCCTCTGAAAAAATGCAATACCTTTTAAACAAATTAATGGATGTAAAGGAGATCGAATCTTCTGAGATGAAATTTAACCTGGAAACATTTGATATCAACACAGAAGTTTTGCATGTATTTAGGGGATTAACTGAAACCGCTCAGATGAAAAACATTCACCTGATCGATAATATTTTAAAAATGCCTTTATATGTTAACCTGGATAAGGTTTTTGCAGGCCAGGTGTTTCAAAATTTACTATCAAATGCCATAAAATTTTCTCAAACCAATAACAATATCCGCGTACTTACCAGTTTGCAGCGTCAAAATTTTATTTTTGAAATAATTGATGAAGGCGTACCGATCGGGCAGGAAGAACTGGATACAATGTTTAACAAATTGAAAACATTAAGCGAAGCGTCTGAACCGGTAGAAAGCAGGCTTGGGTTAGGTCTTTCAATTGCAAAGTTGATGACACAAGAAATGGGCGGCGAACTCATGTACCGCAGCAACGACAACGGTAATTATTTTAGAGTAGAATTTCACACAGTAAATTAATATTGACAAACCAATGAATAGATTTTTAACCTTATTAGCCCTTGTATTTCTTTTAAGTAAGGCATCATTGGCGCAAAGTGTAGTGTCCTTTAAATCATTAGGGCATGCGGATGACGCTATCTACGGAATGAGTGGCGCAAGTTCAATTTATGTCAAGATATCTCCTATGGTAGAGATCAATGGCAGTAAACTGGTGTTGTATCTTGAGCCTTCGCAAGCTTTAATAAAGGAAAATTCTTTCATTAACATCATTTTAAACAACAAGCCCGTTTATAGCTCCCGTTTATCAAAAGACTCCATACAAAAGGTTACCATAAATTTAACACACGAAGACATTTCGCCTGATAAGTTTTTGAAAATTCAGATAAAAACATTGTTAGCTATATCTAATGATATATGCCGGGATCTTGATAATCCGGCAATGTGGTTAAAAGTTAAAGATAATTCATATTTATCGTTTGTTAAAAACAACAAAGCTGGCTTAACTGATTTAAACATCAGCAATTGCTTTGATACAAAAAAAGCGATCGTATATCCTGCCGATCCTACGCTTTATGATTTAAAAGCAGTGGCATGGGCATATGCAAGGCTAAAAAAGGTTCAGAATAAAAAAATATTGGTTTTCGAGGCAGGCCATCTGCCTGACAGCATTAAAGACTATGTGGAAGTAGGTAATTTAAACTCATTGCCTCAGGATAAAAAATCATTAATAACGGTAAGCCCGCAATCAAACGAAGGGATATTATATTTATCAAAAGGAAGCAGCACAGCAATTGATACTGTAACACAAATGGTGGATGTAAAAGGCGTAATGGTTCCTCATAAAACTGTTACCTCTGAAACTATTCCTTCAGAAATATTATTTGTTAGCGGCGGCGACGATAATGGTTACGAAAAAGCGATTACGGCATTAGGAAATATAAATATATTAAATTCAACCTTTGGCGATTACCTGCTTATTGACCAGGCACAGAACACTTTTATTAAATCAGTTGATGAAAACCGCTCCAAAGTTACATTAAAACAGGTTGGTGGTTCAAGCGATTTCCAATCAGGTATCGGATCGTTAAAAAGCGCTTTCACCTTTAAAAATAGCGATTTTAGCTTTACGCCTAAAGAAGTTGAAATCAGATTTATTGGTACCTATAGCGGTATTAGCCCGGGCGACAGGGGTTATTTTAATATTTATTTAAATGGCCAGTTAATCAGCAGTGAAAAGCTTGATGCATCGGGGAAATTAAATACATCAGTAACGATTACCCGTTACCAACATCATAAATACAATACACTCGAGTCTGAGTTTAGATTTTTCCCAACAAATGGCGAATGTAAAAACAGCTTTATCAACTTCTTCGG
>JAQNCM010000445.1 GCA_029237615.1 Mucilaginibacter sp. | reverse complement strand
TGATGATCCACAAGCCAATGGTAGGTACCGGTGGCAATGCCGATGAGCTTTTAAAAGACGTGCAGATGTTGAATATAGTCCAGTCCCGCCTTGCACAGATCTATATGGACAAAACCGGGTTAGACGGCATTAGTGTCAATAGTCTGATCAACGCCGTCACCTGGTTATCTGCGGATCAGGCGCTTAACCTGGGCTTTATTGACCAGGTAGAAGACTATAATACAGCTATAACCAACACAGCCATTATTAAAAATTACATCAGCACAGCGCCCGCTGTATATCAACGTTGTATCAATAAAATCTTAACCCATAAAAGTAATATGAACATCGAAAACAAAGAACTTATCGAAAAAACCACATCGGTTTTGGATAAGATTATGAACTTCTTTAAAAAGGTAGTTAACAAACAAACCATGACGGATAAAGGCCTCCTGCACCACGCCGGTGAACTGGACGAGGGAACTGAAGTTTACCAGGATGAGGACATGAGCACGCCTGCAACAAGCGATTGTTATACAACATCAACCGGTAATAAAGTAGCAGTATCAGGCGGTCAGGTACAAAAAATAACTCCGCCGGTAACAAACCCGGACTCTGAACCGGATGCAGACGATGACGATGACGATACACCATCAGATAAATTTAAAAGCTCAAAAAAACCGATAGATGTACAAAACCGGTTGCTCCGGGTAAAAGCAAAACTGCATGCCCAAAATGCTCTGTTAACTGAAGCTAAGGAAGCACTGGAAGCTGCCAACGTTCGCCTCAAAAAAACGCGCGAAGAAATAAAAAATGAAATCCGCTCTGACTTTGCTCCCGAAGGTTCCAAACGCAGCAGCAAAGCAAAAACTGAACCCGCACCCTTCTTTGCACCTCAAACAACACTGGCTCAAAACGCTGTAAAAAAAGCAATAGCGAAGTAATAGCAAGTAACTGGTATCAATTAGCAAGATAAATCCGAAAAATATTCATACCTGATACCTGATACTTACCCATCAAACAAAAAAATCCTTATTAAAACAAAATGGCTCAATTTACATTTACAAACAACACCTATGCCGGCGAAGCGCTGGCCGGGTTTATGGCAAGCACGCTTTTGGAAGCCGACTCCGTTAAGCGCGGATTGCTAACGGTTATTAACGACGTAAAATCCCGTAAGGTGATACTTGATGTTGACGATGATGTGGTATTACAGGACCCATCCGGAATATTTCACGACCAGGGCACAACTGCTTTGCAAAATGAAAGCTACCTGGACCCGGTAGTATACGAATTTATGAAACAGGAACAATGGGATCATTTGATCCAGTCGTGGGAAGCGCAAAGCCTTAAACCGGGCGCGTTCCTGGACTATGAAGGCGTTGTTGACCTGTCCGACTTTATGGTACAACGTTATCTTACCAAAATACAAATTGCAAACGAAAGATTATACTGGCTTGGTAAAGGCTCAACCAAAGAGGCTACTTTTACTGCCGGTTTCCCTGGCTTACTGCCCACCATTGCTACAGCATCCGGGGTCTACAAAGTTGGATTAGGTAAACCTGCAACCTCAATGGCGGCTACAGCAATTGATGCAACCGGCATTGTAACCGTATCAGATACTTCAACTTTAGCTGATGGCGACGTGATAACGTTAACTGCAATAACAGGTGCAAGCAAGGATACAACCAATGGAACGCCCGGCATTTCATTGCAGGGACAGTCGTATTTCATTCAAATAGCAAGCGCCACCACCTTCAAACTGGTGCGTAACTATAACGAAGTAAATAGCCGCAAGGCAGCCAGTTTTGCCGGCACCTCAACCGCTGCTACCATCAGCTACATTAACGTGAGCAATGTATTGCAGGTATTAGGCAGCGTATACGCCCAACTTGACCCGGCCGATCGTATCCAGGATGATTTTAATCTCCAGGTTCCATTACACGTTGGCTATGCGTTTGCACAGGCACAGGCCAACAAAGCCCTCAACGTTATCAATGCCTTTACTGACCTTAAAAAGATGGATTACCTGGGCATCCCTTTGCAGATAATGAATCACTGGCAGGCAAATACCATTTTAGGTGCACGCTCATCAAACCTGTTTTTAGGGGTCGACCTTTTAGGTGATGCTTCTGAACTATCAACCGTTTATATGAAGCCATATACCAATGACAATGTGGTACGCATGAAAGCCCGTATGAAAGCTGCCGTGAACTACAAATTTGCTAACGAGATATTTTATCTGAGCGCTTAATTATTGTATCAAGTAGCTAGTATCAAGTAGTAAGATAACAATCAATATCTTGATACTAGCTACTTGATACTGTTAAACACACAACTTAAACAAAAAATACATGTCAATTTACAACAAAATAAATGCAGGGTTCAGTTTGGGAACGGGCTCGCCCGTTACAGCTGGAATTGAGGATGTGATCTACATCTTTAACCAGGATGATATCACCCTCACCTACGACACCACAAATCCGCTTATTGTTACCGGTTTAACAGCTGTAAGCGCTGCTAAGATCTATAAGTTCGAAGGAACGAACAATAGTTTTAATACCATGTCTAAACTCGCAAAAACACCTGAACGTCCGCGCTATACCGAAGAGATAGATATTAATGTAGCCGGATATTCGGTAGACATTAAAACGCAG
>JAQNCM010000450.1 GCA_029237615.1 Mucilaginibacter sp. | reverse complement strand
GTGGGATTGGTGGGACCAGAACTGAAGCTTATGGCTGGCGGGTATCCGGTTCGAGTGACAGATGCTTTGCGCCGCCCGCAGTGCATTTTTTGAAAAGCTGTTGCTTTTCTCCCCTCGGCGCTCTATTCTTTTTCCATTGCACTTCGTTTCAGGTGAACATATTATTGCATCTCGTCCTAACCCACGCGGAGGTCACATGCGAATGATTCGGAACTCTTCAAGGTCGAGTGGCCGGCGTAGTGGTTTCACGCTCGTCGAGTTGCTCGTCGTAATCGGCATTATCGCGCTGCTCATCAGCATCCTTCTGCCGGCCCTCCAGAAGGCGCGCAACGCCGCCAACGCCGTAAAGTGCCAGGCCAACATTCGATCGCTCATGACGGCGTTCACGATGTTTGCAATGGACCACAAGCAGCACTTGCCGGGAAACGTTCAGACCTATCTCAACACATCGCCCCAGAATCTCGATTACGAAGATTGGCTCATGGGTCCGGGCTACAGTTTGGCCGCGGCCCCGGAGCAAGGCACGATATTCCCCTACATCAAAAACGCGCAGGTTTACCTTTGCCCGCAATTGGAAGCGGACGGCGTAGCCCGTGCAGGCGGCACGAATGCCAGGTTTGATTATGCATTTTTCGCCATGTTCGCCGGCGCGAAAATGACGTCGATCAGGAATGAAAGCATTCTGATCGACTATCGGACCGGCAAGCAGACACCATTGCCTACCCCGCTCGTCTGCGAGGAGGACCCCTACCAGATCAATGGCGGAAACATCGAAGGCGAGCACGGCAACGTGGACCAGATCAGCCATATCCATAACCACGGCGGATATTACGGCTGTATTGACTGCTCTGTGCAGTTCGTGATCGAGCCGGACCAACTCGGCGTTTACGCCAACGGCACCTGGCAGTGGATGTCCACCACCCCGGGTGGTAACCAATTGGTGCTCGGTGCCTGTCCGGGAAATGGGACTCCCCAAAAATATGTGTGGGGCTGGTGGGACATGAACTAAGCTGGATTCCGATTTGAAACAACAGAACGGGCGAGCGGATTTCACACCGCTCGCCCGTTTTTCGTTGGAACCATTTTGCATCGAAACTCAGCCGAATCTGCCCCCTCCGAACGAAGCCAGTCCGAAGTCCACGGCTCCAAAATCGCCGCCGCCTGCGGACCCGCCATTGCCTTCACCGCCGCAGCCGTGCCCATGCCCTTCGCGGGGCGGCACGGTCGGATTCCCTGCCTGGTCGGCAGATACGGTGATGCTGACGGTCTGGCTTGAGCTATTGGTCGCGCTCAACGTCACGCTGTAAACCGTCGTTCCGTTGCCCTCGTTGTGGGCGGTGACGGCCTGGCCCGAGCCGATCGTGCCGGAGAAGCCGTCCGCGTTGGCCAGGGTTTGCAACTCGGTTTGCGCCGCCGCGGGGAGGGTGGAGAATGTGGTATCGGTCGTCGACGGAAGCGATGTGAGGGCACCTGCGGAGTTCACGGTGACCGTTGTTGTCGTGCCGCTGGCGGTGAATGTGGTCGAATAGAACGTCAGACCATTGACGGTCTGCACATCGACGTTCTGCGTCGACGTCGCGGCCAGCGCGGTCGCGCCCGTCGGCAGATTATTGTTGAACCCATTTTGGATGGCGGTGGGAATGACGCTGAACGGCAGCGTCTGCCTGCCGACCGGGTCGCCGTTGGAATCAACGCTCACCTGCGTGTCATCGTGCTCGCTGGTAGCCGACGAGCCGGCGAGGTTCGCGCTGTAGGTGACCGTCCCATCCGACGCCGTGCTGACGTTCACGGTCGTGGTGGAGGTCGGGGCGGTGAGGCCAAGGGCGGTGACGATCGCGCTGATCTCCGCCGAGGCTTTGGCGTTGCTTCCGGCGCCGGTGCCGCTGAGCGTGGCCCATGTCGTGGTGGATTGCGTCGGGGCGGTGACGGCGTTGCCGTTCTGATCGACCGTGATTTTGGTCGTGGTTCCGGTCGACGTGAAGTCCAGGGTATAAGACTCGACGCCGTTGCTGTTGGAGAGGTGGACGGTCTGCGTGGAAGTGGGAGCGGCCAGGCCATCCTTCGAGGCGAGCGTCGTGAGCCCGGTCTGGACGACCGACGGCGCCTGGCTGAACGTGATCGTGTCGACGACGCCGCCGGAATCGCCGTCGCTTGAATTGGAATTTGAATTATTATTGCTGACGGCGGTCGAGGTGGTGGTCGACGCCGTCGCCGTGCTGTGTTTGAGGCTCGCGTGCGCCGCCTTCGTGTGATGCACGCTCGCGTGATGAACGTGATGCGCCACCGATGCCGACAGCAGCCGGCGGTCTTCAAGCGCTTCGATGAAGTTGGGCGCATAAACTTGCTGCCCGACCGCACGAGCGATTTTCGGATTCACTGGACCTTTACGACCGAACATGAGTTGCCTCCTGTGCCGTCAAAGCACGTGGACGGGCCACCCCCATTTGCGACGCCCCGCCCCACGGCGGGGCAAAGCACGTCAGAGGGCCCGGCAAGCCAACCACAGAACGCGGGCGCAGACCCTGGGTGAAACAAGGGTCCGATACCGCACGATCGCCGCGTTCCGGATGAACGGCCAAAGCCGTGTTGGAATGTTCTGGCCCCCGTACGATTGGTGCGCGCCGGCGGGCATTTCTTCCATACAATTGATCGAATCTTCCCGTCGTGTTGCGTTGACCGTGATTTCACGTGGCACGGGCGGCCCGCCCCTTGCGGCACTCCGCCCCGTTGACGGGAATTTTCCGCCCAACGTTCCGCATGGGCGGAGAA
>JAQNCM010000345.1 GCA_029237615.1 Mucilaginibacter sp. | reverse complement strand
AACGGTACGAAGAGATGATTCGTAATCATGATCAGTACTTTTTTGATGCCCAGGCGTTTGAGAACATTATCGACTACTACATCGAAAAGAACGATCCGCCAAAAGCCCTGCAGGTAGCAGAATATGCACGCAACCAGCACCCGTTTGCCGCAGTTTTCCTGATAAAAAAAGCCCAGCTTTTAGTGGTTACCAACCAGGTAGGCGAAGCATTTGAAGCGCTTGAAAAAGCGGCAATGCTCGAAGCTTCAGACCCGGATATTTACCTTATCCGCGGTAACTTATACGAAAGCATGGAGCGCTATGGTGAAGCATTGGAGAATTATGAGAAAGCGCTGGAGCTTGCTGAAGAAACAGATGAGGTTTTGCTGCATATTGCTTATGTATACCAAAACATGGGTGATTATGAAACATCAATCACCTACCTTAAATTATGCCTGAAACAAAACATGGAAAACCAGGATGCGCTTTACGAACTGGCATTTTGTTACGATGTAATGGACAATCAGCAGGAAAGCGTTTTGTTTTACCAGCAATATATTGATAACGAGCCTTACAGCTATGCCGCATGGTATAATTTGGGCAATGCCTTTACCAAACTTAGCCTTTTTGAAAAGGCGATAGATGCGTACGATTATGCTATATTGATCAAAGATAACTTTGCATCAGCCTATTTTAACAAAGGCAATGCACTGGTTAACCTCGAAAAATATGCCGAAGCAATAGAAGTATACCGCCATACATTTGAATACGAGCAGCCTAATGCTGATACCTATTGTGCTATAGGTGAATGCTATGAAAAGCTGGAGCAAATGGACGATGCAAGGGCATTCTATAAAAAATCCGTTAAAATGGATCCAAAACTGGCCGATGCCTGGTTTGGGATAGGTGTTACGCTCGATTTTGAAGAACGCTATTTTGAAGCCCTTCATTTTTATAAGAAAGCACTCGACCTGGACATCGCCAACGCTGATTACTGGTTTGCTATAGCTGATGCAGAATATAAGTTAGGCCATATGGAGGAAGCTGAACACGCTTACGAAAAGGTGGTGGAGCTAAACCCGATTGATGTGGATGCATGGCTGGATTATTCGTCCATTTTATACGAACAGCAAAGACTGGTAGACGCAATAGAAGTTATATCCCAGGCGATAAAAAATAACCCGGAAGCAGCCGAACTTTATTACCGCATGGTCGCTTATTTATTTGCCAAAGGCGAGTACAATGAGGCGCTCAGTCACCTGGAAATGGCGTTGACATCCGACCCTGAAAAACACTATATACTGTTTGATTATTTGCCGCAGCTGCAAAAAAACAAGGTGATTGTTGATATTATAAACCGGTATACTAAATAATGTACTGATATGCAGATGTGCAAGTGTGCAGATGTTTAGTCATTACATTACACCGCAGAATTATCCCATTACAGGTATAGTTCTGCGGTTTTTTTAATTGGTAAATTTGCACATCCGCACAATTTTTCTGACCTTTATGTCGTTAAAACTTTTAGTTATAGGCTATAACAAATTTGTATAATATGAATTACAATATCAATGATCTTCCTGAACGGACGGCTAAACCACGTAATAGCGGTATTACCATGGTGATGGATAAAGGACTTAGTTTAAGACAGGTTGAAGATTTTATTGAAGTTGCCGGTGAGCATACTGACATTGTGAAATTAGGATGGGCAACGTCTTATGTGACACCTAATCTTGATAAAAAATTAGCCATTTATGCCGATGCCGGAATCCCTGTTTATTTTGGAGGTACATTATTCGAGGCATTCATTATACGGGATCAATTTGATGATTATTGCCGGATACTGGATAAATATAAAATGCAATACGCGGAAGTGTCTGATGGTTCTATTGATATTGAGCATGATATAAAATGTGAATACATCCGGAAATTGAGCAAACAGGTGACGGTAATTTCGGAAGTGGGCTCAAAGGATGTGCAAAAAATATTCGCACCCTATAAATGGATAAAGCTGATGAACGCCGAAATTGAGGCCGGCTCATGGAAGGTAATTGCCGAAGCTCGGGAAAGCGGAAATGTGGGTATCTACCGCGATTCAGGAGAAGTGAGGCAGGGGTTGGTAGATGAGATCCTGACACAGATACCGGAAGAAACTATTATTTGGGAGGCTCCTCAAAAAGCACAGCAGGTATGGTTTATTAAACTTATCGGCGCTAATGTAAGCTTGGGCAACATTGCCCCTGCCGATGTAATCCCTTTAGAAACACTGCGTTTGGGAATTAGAAGCGATACTTTTGACCATTTTTTAACAGGTGATATCGCCCCTAAAAGACAATGGGGTTAATGTGCTTTGGCTACAGAACAGTAATTACTGCAGCGCTGCCTGCGGGTACGTTCACTGTAAAACTGTTTTGATTTATTGCACGTTTCTCAGCGGCCCCCGGCACAAAGGTGCCATCAAAATGCACTGAACTGCCGGCAAAGGTTGCTTTGTCAGATGCCAGGGATGGCGCCGAGAGCCTTTCTATTTTTATTGTAGCGGCCGGTTTGCTTAGCTGTACATTAAAATTAATATTTTCTGTCTCTTCTTTGTTAATAAGCGTCACCGAATAAGTATTATCGGCATTTATACACGCATGTGCACTGCAATTGTAGTTGATATCACCAAGCGTTGCAGGAATTATTGTGCCGCCATTGCTGCCATATTTGAAAGCCAGCATAGCATAATATTCAGGTTTGGCATTTACTTCGCCATCAGCCATCATAACCGGTGAATAAAAAAGGCCCGTTCCTGTGTGGAAATTAATTCCATGCCCATTATTTTCGGCTATTGTCCACATTAAGTCAAGTGCCCACAATGCTGAAGCAAAAACATTACTGGCGCCGGCCTTGCCGCCACCATAAATATTGTTGCATTCGGTTATTCGGTAAGGTAAACTATATTTAGAAGATTCGCTGTTGAGTGCCTGCAGGTAATAAGGTAACTCGCTGTTTTGCAATAGTGTGTGATAAGTAATGGATAGGTTTGACGCGG
>JAQNCM010000340.1 GCA_029237615.1 Mucilaginibacter sp. | reverse complement strand
CGATGATGAAAAGGCCAATAGCCTGCTTGAGCAATTTGGCATGTATGACCATAAGCTGGAATTATCATCCTACAAATACCCTACGCTGGACCTGCTGGAAAACTATGGCACCAACAAGATCAATGTTAACTCAGATGAGCTATCTGCCAATAAAAACAAGATAGTTGAAACGCTGAACCACTATAATATCGAGATCGATAAAATAAAGGCTACCATAGGGCCTACGGTTACGTTGTATGAAATTATTCCTGCGCCGGGCGTCCGCATTTCCAAGATCAAGAATTTGGAGGACGATATAGCATTGAGCTTAGCAGCGTTAGGTATCCGCATTATTGCACCAATGCCGGGTAAAGGCACCATTGGTATTGAAGTACCAAACCAAAGCCCCGAAATGGTATCCATGCGCTCGGTACTTGCTACGGAGAAATGGCAAAATAATACAATGGATCTGCCGATTGCACTGGGTAAAACCATCAGTAACGAAGTATTTATTGCCGACCTGGCTAAAATGCCGCACTTACTGGTTGCCGGAGCTACCGGGCAGGGTAAATCGGTAGGTATTAATGCGATACTGGTATCCTTGCTGTATAAAAAGCATCCGGCGGAGCTTAAATTTGTATTGGTAGATCCGAAAAAGGTGGAACTCACGCTTTTCCGTAAAATAGAACGGCACTTTTTGGCGAAATTGCCGGATGAGGCCGACGCAATTATTACCGATACCAAAAAGGTGGTAAATACGCTCAACTCTTTGTGTATTGAGATGGACCAGCGGTATGACCTGCTGAAAGACGCCCAGGTACGTAATCTTAAAGAATACAACGAGAAATTTGTAAAACGAAAAATAAGCGATCCGGAGAAACACCGTTACCTGCCTTTTATTGTGCTGGTAATAGATGAGTTTGCCGACCTGATGATGACGGCGGGCAAGGAAGTGGAAATGCCTATAGCCCGTATAGCACAGCTGGCGCGTGCGGTGGGTATCCACCTGGTAATTGCCACTCAAAGGCCATCAGTAAATATCATTACCGGTACCATCAAAGCCAACTTCCCGTCGCGGCTGGCGTTCAGGGTATTGTCAAAAATAGATTCACGCACCATACTGGATAGCGGCGGTGCCGATCAGCTGATAGGCCGCGGGGATATGCTTTTATCAACCGGCAGCGACCTGATACGTTTGCAATGCGCCTTTGTTGACACTCACGAGGTAGAAAGGATCTCAGACTTTATTGGTAATCAGCGCGGATATCCGTCCGCAATGTTATTGCCGGAATATGTTGGGGAAGGTGAAACCAGTAGTTCAAAAGAATTTGACCCGGATAACCGCGACCCGATGTTTGAAGAAGCAGCACGTTTAATAGTAATGCATCAGCAGGGTTCTACGTCGCTCATACAACGGAAAATGAAATTGGGCTATAACCGTGCCGGACGAATTATTGACCAGCTGGAGGCAGCCGGCATTGTAGGCCCTTTTGAAGGCAGCAAGGCGCGTGATGTGTTATATCCTGACGAATACAGCCTTGAACGTCATCTTGAAACCATCCAGAAAACAAAATAGCATTAAACTATTGTCTGAATTATGAATCTATTCATTAAAGATTTTAGATTTACGTGCGATAAGTAATGCTAAACAATATATAAAACAAACCATTATAACTTAAATCCAGGGTATCCAAAGGATAGCAACGGGGATTCAGACAACTAACAAATGAAAAAACTATTTATATTCTTCGTTCTCTCTATATTAACCACCTATACATTTGCACAAAAAGACGCCTCGGCCAAAGCCATTTTAAGCAAGGTGAGCGAAAAATACAAGACGTACAACTCTATAAAAACCGATTTTGATTTTACACTTGATAACCAGCAGGCCGGCGTTAAGGAAACCCAGACCGGAACGCTGATTGCCAGGTCAAAAGTGAATAAGTTTAAGATAACCATTTACAGCCCGGGAGCTTCTGCAAAACAAGAGGTGGCGCAGGAGATCATCAGCGATGGAAAAACACAATGGACCTATCTTAAAAAAGATAACGAGGTGCAGGTAAATAACGTCGATAATAGCGGAAGCGGCCTCAACCCGGCTCAAATATTTACCATTTATGAACATGGTTATAAATACATCTATAATGGCGAAACCAAAGTTGGCGGCAAACCTTACCAGGAAATCGACCTTACTCCCGAGGATATCAGCAAACCGTATTTTAAGATTCGTTTATTGATTGATAAGGCGAAAAAACAGATCTACAGCGCACTGATATTTGATAAAAATGGCAACCGTTATACTTATACATTAAAAAGCTTTGTGCCGAACATACAGGTGCCGGATAATACTTTCTCGTTTGACGCCAAAATGCATAAAGGCGTTGAAGTAGTAGATTTGCGTTGAGAGATTAGAGGTCGGAGACTAGTTAGCAATCTTTATAGACTTCCGAAGTTTTAAAACTCAAGAAGTCTCTTGGATTTTATTCAGCGTCCCCGGCTTTAGCCCGCCGCTCCATCACTTCGCGCCAGGTAGTTAAAATAAAGCCCTTTTCCTTTAAAAATGCTTCCAATCGGGGATCGGTCATAGCCAGCAGGTCGCCTTTTCGCTTATTGCCTTCCTTGCAAATGTATTTAAAGTGTTCGGACGGCAATGTACAATGCATTATCACCATCGTTAGTCCCGGCGATAACCTGTCAATGCTTTCAATGTAATGATCTGTGTACCATGTTTGAATTTCCTTATCGGTTTTATTGTCAACATCCGGCATATTCCAGTCGTAGCTGGAATTATGCAGGTCATCCAGTACGGGCAAGCCATTTTTCCATAACATGTCGCCAACGGCTTTTGCCTTACCCAACGCAGCGGCTTCCGGTATATCCATCCCCTCTTTGTATTTGCCTTGTTTTTTTAGTGAGGCTATAGCTGCTGTTTTTGCTTCTGACCGATAAAAGATATCATCGCCGCCCGGAAACATCACCGGGATATGCTTTTCAATACCCAGCTTCAGGTATTTTTCCATATACACGTCTTTAGCAAACAGGGTTCCCATATGTGAATCAAGGTGTGTCGGAGTAAATCCCATAGTTAATGCACAGTCAAGTTGGGCTCTTATTTCTTTATCCACTTCGTCAGCCGTTGCATGAAAATAAACAGCTTCTACCGACTGCCAAAAGTTGCCTTCTTTATCGGTTAAGCCCGGCACAGCGGTTTTTCCTGACAACGGCCCCCACCGGTAATTTTCCCACTCGGAAGTTAGGGTTAGGTGTAACCCGGCGTCCATATTGGGATGGGCTTTAATATATTTTACAATTTCCGGCACCCAGGGACAAGGCATCATTACACTTGTTGATGTTGATACGCCTTCGCTAATTGCCTTTTCAACCCCGTCGTCTGATTCATGCGACATGCCGGCATCGTCTACATGCAATATCAACACCCGCGCACCTTTTGGCCACCCTAAACGCTCGGCATAAGTTTTGGTTTGCTGGGCGCATGCCACGGCAGCAACGCAGCTTAATATAAGCAGGAAAGTAAATTTTCTCATAATCCGGTTATATAAGTAGTTGATGAATGTTAATTATTCATTATAGCACCTTCACTAAATCAACCACTCACCTAATCAACCCAATCAACTTACAATCTAAGATACAATTTATTCTTATCCAGTATTTTTCCAAAAGTCCAACAAATCAGCATATAAAAAATGGCAAATAACAATGAGCCTATCGCCCCTGGCGCTATCACCTGGAAAAGCACCTCATTGATCCAGTTAATTGGGTTGCTGTTGCCATTTATCTTTATCATAAAAAGGGTCACCACAAAAAGCTCAGAGAACAGGTAAACAGGCAGCGGGTTTTTACCTACCGTGGTAAAGAAGGCCGTCCAGTTGGCAGCATTCCATTTTTTTATTTCAATGAGATAGATCAGCACTGAAATTAGCACAAGGTCGATACCTACGGTTAACAATACAAACGGGCTGGTCCATAGCTTTTTAGCGATAGGGAACGTCATGTTCCAGCTCACCGCGATAAAGATAAATAAAAACCCAACGAGCGTTAACTTAGCCAGGGTTTCATATCCTTTTCCTTTTTCCCGTATAAACTTACCGGCAAAGTATCCGCAAATAACATTTACAATAGCGGGCAGGGTACTTAAAATCCCTTCCGGTTCAAAAGCAACGCCTTCACCACGATACATATGCGCCTCGCCCATTACCCATTTATCAAGATAGGTACCCGCGTTGGTGATCATGCCATAAGGAGCAGACGGATCTCCATAAATAAGCAGCAAAAACCAATACCCCAATAAAAGTAATACGCTTATAACGATTACGGCAGTTTCTGATTTTATAAACCAGATAATTAACGATGCAAAAAGATAACAAAGCGCTATACGCTGCAATACGCCAAATATGCGGGTGTGGTTTATGGGCGATAAGTGCCAGCCGCTTGCATCATGCTGCACAAACGGAAACCAGTACATTAAAAAACCAAACAAAAATATCAGTGCGGCTCTTTTTAATATCTTCAACAAAACGGAGGAACTACTTTGCCCCGCAAATTTTTTCATAGAAAAACTCATGGCGTTGCCAACTGCGAATAAGAAGGACGGAAAAACCAGGTCGGTGGGTGTAAATCCAAACCAGGCAGCATGCTCAAGCGGAGGGAATGGTGCGGCCCCGCTGCCCGGCGTATTAACAATAATCATAAAACATATTGTCATTCCCCGAAATACATCAAGCGAAAGAAAACGGTTAGCACTTTGGTCCATAGATAAAAAGGTTAAATGATGGGGAATAAATGTACAATGTAAAGAGTTTTTGAACGCTAAGATAATGATACGTTAACCGTATTTCAAAACCACACGAGTGTTTTTAAAATTATTTATGAGTTCTGATGCCGCCCTGTGTTACAAACGATTACCTACAGGTACCTGGTTAATAACAACACCTAAAATAGTGATATGCCAAAATTTACCAAACAAGTTAAGCAATCAATTGTAGTATAAGTAAATAAAACCAAACAATAAATTAAATTATGAAGAAGCTAGTATTAATGATTGCTGTTGTACTGATGGCATTCAGCACAACATTTGCACAAGACAGACAACAGCAAGATCAACAAAGACAACGCGCTGATCAAACCAGAAATAGTGATCAGAATAGAAGCAATGACCAAAACAGAAATTCTGATCATCAAACCAGCTATCACAACAGCACCAGGCATTACAGCTCGCAACGAAGCAGGCACTACACCAGGCGGAGAAGAGCAAATGATCACCATTCGCAAAACGGAATGCAATAAAAAAAGAAAAGCCTAAGCAATTAGGCTTTTTTTATGCCCAGAATTCACTTTAACCGTATATTTCAAAATCAGTTATCCAAAGTCTTCTCTAATAATTAATTCTTGTTAATTTTGACTTCCCATGTTAACTATAACCAACCATACGCTCGAAAAATTGGAGCTGTTGTTAAAAACAACCGGCTACAAGGTGCGTTATGAAAAAGGTAATTTTAAAACCGGCGCCTGTTTGCTGCAAAACAGCAAGGTAGTGGTTGTCAATAAATTTTCGGGGTTGGAAAGCAAGATATTGGCGATAAGTGAGCTGGCCCGCGACCTTGAGATGGATTATAACTTGCTGGATGAAAAGCAAATGGCTTTT
>JAQNCM010000662.1 GCA_029237615.1 Mucilaginibacter sp. | reverse complement strand
ATCTTGTCCTGGTGGTGGATCAGACTCGCTTGCTGCTTGGGGTTTAGTACCGAGATCTCGCGCCGACCTGAGACGGGGTCCTCTTGTTGCTTGGCAGCTTCTGCGGCCACCCGGCCGGCTTCCGGGTCTCCTGGGCTAGATATTTGTATTAATTCTTTGGGCAGGTCGTTTTTATTCTCAAGCTTGGGCAGAGCCATCTTTTTCCGCAACTTCCACGTGAGGCGATCTGAAAGTTGTTAGATGCGACTTTCGTCGATCTGGTAGAAAGTGTAGAAGGACATGTCGCTTACGGTAGCGGACGATAAAAATCAGATGGTATGTGTCGACTGCCCGAAATGGGGCAAGGCCGTCACCAACGACAGCAAAGAGTGCCACCAAGATGTTGTCTATGACGTTGATGGCGTAGAGCTGCTTGTCCCCCACGTAGATCCACCCGATAAGGAACAGAACCCAGGCCAGACCGAAGAGAGTGATTAAGGTGGCATATAGAGTGACGAAGAAGCCGAGCGGTCTTCGGACGTATTTGCCGAAGGCCTTTAGGCTGCGCTTCATCCTCGCCCGCCGCGAGTGCAGCATGTGGCGGACATGGTCGTTGATTTGGTCGACATCTTCTCTGCTCCAGCCCTCTAGGGAAGTTCCACTCGGCAGGACCGCGTAGTGCGCAGGGGTAATCTCGGAAGTGATGCTGAAGGTCCTGTTCAGTGTCGTCTGCCGAGACACAGGCGCGGTTGGCACTTCTGTCTCACCATCCGGCAGCTCCGGAAACGCACCCGGAATGCGGCGGGCAAACGACAAGTCGTACGTCGGCCTCCTGTTGATGAACCGGCCGAGCGAAGGCACAAAGAGTGAGTTCTGCACATTGGTAATGGAGGAGAGGGTGGCGACCTCGGGGTCCACGACATCCAAAAAGTCGACAATGTCCGACTTGTACTCATTTCTGATGAACAATCCAACAGCTGTTGCTCCGTTAGGACCGGTTTGGACCGGCGCAGCATGGACCGGTTCGGTGAAGTGCGGCCGGTCCTGAACCCCGACTGGAGCTGAACCTCCGGTCTCGTGCCCTTGCGCCGCGTCCGGGATGGTGGGCAAACCGCTCAGCGGGAGTGCCTGACTGCCCCTGCGCGAGCGTGCGTCCGAACTCGCGCGGCGACGACCAAAGCTGAATCGCCCACCATTATTGTCCACATTGCTCTGCCCTTCTGCGTCTTGCTGTGACTGGGTCTGAAGTTCGGAATCAAATGGGATGGTATTGAGTGAAGGGGCGCGTGCCGCGTTGTCCGGACCCCGTCGCAGACGAATGGAAGACGGCTGACGCTCCCCGAGCGAGCGAAAGCGAACTGTACGGGCAAGACTGGGCGGTAGTATTTCTGGCGGTAGCTCGCGGTCTGGCGTTGGCGGGTTCAAGATGGTTGTGGGCGCAGTTCCGGTTCCAGTCCAAGGGGCAGTGGCAGTGCCAGCCGGTTCATCCGGTGCATCCGGTGCAGCCGATCTACTCGGGCCACCCTGTGTAGTGGCATCGAAGTACGGATTCCGCTCCGAAGTCATTGAAAGCCCTCCAACGGCCCCACCAAGAAATCCGAAGGTGACAACGGCGCCGCAACTCTGCTAGTCACCTGAGGATTTGTCGTGGGAGACGGAGCTCTTTGTTATAATACATACAAAAGGACGAGATGCCAGACTCAAAGAGGACGATCGCACCAAGTTCTGTCGTTGTCTTGGCTCCACCGCCTTCCGGGGGGAGCCACTGCTTGGCTTTACAAGATGACGTCAAACCTGATTTCGCTCCGGTTCTTAGGTGGCAGGGTGGATTGGCAGGGTGGATTGGCGGGTACGGTATCAGTATGAATAACACCCAGGTGGTTACTACACGTACCAATTATTCCAGGTCCAATGCTTCCAACCGACGGTTCCGTGTTCAAAGTTGTTACAGATAGGAACCTATACACTGTACGAAATAAAGGGAGTTAACCCGTCTCGAACTGTTCAGTCCGATGGGCTTTTCCGCGGGCTCTTCCAGGGCGCTGACTCCCTTATTGCTGCTGAGTAATAGCAGGCCGTTGGCCGCTGCAGCTGTGCCATGTCCACGCACATGATCGCTTGTTCTAACAACCTCAGTTCCTCCTCCGTAAATATTCCCTTCGACATTTTGATCAATCTGAGCATTCGAACCTCTTTCTAGGTTCTTCGAATATGCGCTGAGCATAATGGTGATGTACTGATCGTATGATTGAGAAGTAATATTATCTTGCCAAGTAATTATGACAGGATTGCTAGCCCCATCGATCAAGACCGTTTATTCCATGAGGATGATTAGGTATGTACATGTACCTACTCATGAGGGACTCAAACCAACCTTCACCTAACAGTTGCCCGATCTAGATTACACTTTGCGATCAAGGAATCCTGAAAGTCAACAACATCGAACCGGCAGCTGCGGTATTTTGCCATCTCACTTATGTCCAGTGTCTCGATACTTTAGATTGTAGATACAGTCCAAGACCGCCGGAGGATAGGGTTAAGGGGTCATATCGTTGGTCTGGGCCTGTGTCATGGTAATGCGTCATGATAGAACCAAGGTCTATCAGATACGGTGCCTTGTG
>JAQNCM010000290.1 GCA_029237615.1 Mucilaginibacter sp. | reverse complement strand
TATCTTTGTGCCCTCGAAATTTGCCCCATTTTGATATTGATAAAAGCACTTAACATTTAATTTTAGGCAGTTTACACAAATTGAACTTGGAAGATAGAAAGAAAAAGGTTAAAAGCATTTTAGTTACTTTGCCCAAACCTGAGAATGACAAAAATCCATACGCCGAGCTTGCTAAAAAGCTCAATTTGAAGATTGATTTCAGATCATTTATTCATGTTGAGGGTGTTCCGGCTAAAGATTTTCGTAAAGAAAAAATCAACCTGCCGGATTTTACCGCTGTGATTTTTACGAGCCGCAATTCTGCTGATCATTTTTTCCGCATTTGTGATGAAATGCGTTTTGAAGTGCCGGTAGAAATGAAATATTTCTGTCTTTCTGAAACCATTGCCTTATATCTTCAAAAATATATTCAATATCGCAAAAGAAAGATATTCTTCGGAAAGCAAACTGCTTCTGATCTGGCTGAAGTATTAAAGAAACACTCCGGAGAAAAATTTCTTTACCCTTGTTCGGACGTTGCTGCTGAAGAAACACAAAAATTTTTGCTCGAGAATGGTTATAATTTTACGCCCGCAGTACTTTTTCGTACCGTTTGCAGCGACTTGTCCGATCTTGCTGACGTCTTTTATGATATTATTGCTTTTTTTAGTCCGTCAAGTATTCAATCCCTTTACAAAAACTTTCCGGATTTTAAACAAAATAATACCCGCTTAGCTGCATTTGGAGCTACAACCCACAAGGCGGTACTTGAAGCCGGGCTTATTTTAGATATTCCGGCTCCAACCCCTGCTGCACCGTCAATGACCATGGCTATCGAACAATACGTGAAGCAGGTTAACAAATAGTTATTTTTTTTCTTTAAAGTTATTAAAACCTTCGTTAAGGTAGAGTTGTTAATTGATAACTTTTTATTATGCTTTTTTATAATAAGTGCCTTGGCGTTAAATTAATAAATCAGCTATCAAATTAACCGAATAAAAAATATTGATAATTTGTGGTGGTTCTTGCAACTATTTTCTAAATTTTATCGTATTAATGCCGTGTATTTAGCATAATAGTAGGATAGGGTTAATCCTGATTGTTCATTTATTAGCTATTGGTTGATGTTACTATAACTAAAAATAGGGTATTATTGACTAATAAATTTGTTTTTTGCATTTTAGTGTGGCAAATTTAATATATTCGGGGGTCGCATTGTGTTATATTTTAACTAACAATATATAACTGATTTTTGATTTTAAAAATGAAGCAGATATACTTTTTAATAGCGGTTTTAGCTTGTGGAATATTAAGCGGCTGTAGCAAAGGCGGTGACAGGGGAGAATTGACCGGAATTCCGCAAAAATCTTTCAGGGCCGAAGTGCCTTACGGCATGGTTTATATCCCAGGAGGGTCATTTTTGATGGGACAGACCGATCAGGATATAACATTCTCTCAAATTGCCCAAACAAAACAGGTAACTGTTCCTCCATTTTTTATGGATCAAACAGAAATTACCAATAGCCAGTACCGTCAATTCGTAAATTGGGTACGCGATTCTATTGCCATTACCAATTATGTTAATGATCCCAAATATTATATGAATCCTGTAAAAGGCGCTGCGCCTAACCCAAACGGGAAAAAATATATCAATTGGGCCTACGTAAAAAAATATCCGGTGATGAGTCCTAAAAAAGGTGCCGCTGCGGCAGCAACTACTGCAAAGTTGCAGGGGATGTATTACCAGGGCGATGATAGGATATTTGACAGGAATGAACTTGACGTACGTCTTTTAAAGTATAATTATGCTTTAATGTCATACCGTAATGCTTCTGATTACAAGAACGATAAAACTAAAAAACGTTCTGATTTCATTTTGCGCGATACAGTTCCCGTTTATCCGGACACATTGGTTTGGTTGAGCGATTTTTCATACGCTGCAAATGAACCCATGACCGAAAGTTATTTTTCACACCCCGCTTACCGCAGTTATCCGGTAGTGGGTGTAACATGGCGTCAGGCCCGTGCTTTTAATGTGTGGCGCACACGTTATAATGATGCGTATAAAGATGCAAGGCATTTGGCGCACCGCGCACCTTATGAATTACCTACCGAGGCTGAATTTGAATACGCGGCGCGCGGTGGCAGGATAGGTACCGACTATCCATGGGGTGGTCCGTACATTAAAAATGCTAAAGGTTGCCTGCTGGCTAACTTTAAGCCAGGCAGGGGCAATTATACAGATGACGGCGGTGCTTATACAGTAAGTGTAAAGTCGTATTTTCCAAACGATTATGGCCTGTATAACATGGCTGGAAACGTAGCGGAATGGACAGCCTCCGCATTTGATGAATCAGCTTCCACATTTGTTCATGACCTTGCGCCAACATTTAACTATGAAGCGAAGGCGAGCGACCCGGAAGTTTTAAAACGAAAAGTGGTAAGGGGCGGCTCATGGAAGGATATCGGATTCTTCCTTCAAAATGCATCCCGTACTTATGAATATCAGGATACCGCAAAGTCATACATTGGCTTCCGCTGCGTAACACATTACCTTGGTCGTGACATCAGGGATAAGAGATAAATTATAACAAACTAAAATCAAAATTAATAACACTTTTTTAAATTACTATGGCTGGGAAGAAACTACCTTACGGAATTAATAATATTGTATCATGGGGTGCTACAGTGGTTATTGTAGGTCTGATGTTTAAGATATTGCATTGGCCGGGTGCTACTTATTTTATTGCAGGTGGATTATCAACAGAAGCGATATTGTTCTTTTTGTTAGGTTTTCAACGTGAAGAGAAGGGACTTGACTGGCGGCGCGCCTATCCGGAACTGGATGAGGATTTTTCAGATGAATTACCAAAAGCTTCTGCGGCAAAGAAAGTTGGAGGTGATAGTTTTTCAAATACAGCAGCTTTAGATCAAATGCTGGCTGAAGCAAAAATAGGCCCCGAACTAATAGGCAGCCTTGCAACCGGACTAAGAACATTTGGTGATAAAGTAAATTCTATTTCAAGGGTAACAGATGCAGGTGACGCTACCATTGCTTTTACTGATAAAGTTAAACAGGCCACGGCAAGCTACGATACATTAACAAATGCTTTTGACAAAGCTTCTGCAAACTTATCGGAATTGGCTAATACCAATGTTGATTCAAAATCATACCACGAACAAGTTAGCAAAATGGCTAAAAACCTGTCGGCCCTAAATGCAGTGTATGAATTGGAATTGCAGGATTCAAGCAATCATTTAAAATCGATGAATAAGTTTTACCAGGATATGTCTATCACCCTTAAGGACTTTACCGACTCTGCAACTGATTCAAAGCAGTTTAAAGAGGAGGTACATCGTTTAGCAAAAAATTTGGGAACATTGAATTCAATATATGGTAATATGCTTTCAGCAATGAATCAGCCACGTGTTAATAGCTAATAATAGGATATTCATTTAAAATAACAAATAAGAACACATGGCTGGAGGTAAAGAAACCCCAAGACAAAAAATGATGGGTATCCTGTACCTGGTACTGCTGGGCCTGGTTGCCCTGAGCGTACCGGACAGTTTGATGGATGCTTTTAAAAATATAAAAAACAGTTTGGATACCTCAAGAGATAATGTTTCGAAGGGCATTGAAACTACTTATACAGCTTTTAAAGCAACAAAACTTAAAGAGCAAAAGGAAAGAGCTGAGAAGATTTTAGCAAAGGCCCAACAAGCAAGTGCCGTTGCAAACTCACTTAACGATTATGTAACGCAATTGCGCGACGAATTAACCAAAGAGGGCGGCGGTATGGAACCAGCTACTGGCGATGTTGGTGGAAGAGAGAACCTTGATATATCTCCACGCGTAATGATCAACCAAAAGAAGGGTGAGCAATTAAAAGAAAAGATTGATGAAACGAAAAAGCAGTTAATGGCTTTGTTGACTGATAAGGAAAAGCAAGGTGTTGTTTTTTCATTGAATGCAGATGCCCCTCATATAACTACAGGTCCCTCAAAGACCTGGGAAGAAGCTTACTTTGGCGATGGTATTCCTTTGGGAGCTACATTAACAACACTTGCTAAAATTCAGACAGATACTAAAAATGCCGAAAATGAAGTAGTGAAAAAGATTTTAGGTGAAGTTGACCAGGCTGTAGTTACGTTAGACCAGTTCCAGGGAGTTGCCGTGGCACCAACAAGTTATGTTATTGCGGGTCAGCCATACACTGCTGATATATTTTTAACAGCATACGATTCTAAATCGAGCCCGGTAATAACTATTAACGGTTCAAGTGTTCCGGTGAATGCTGGTAAAGGTAAGTATACAATTAATACATCTAAAGAAGGTGTTTTTACCTATTCGGGTAGTATTTCCGTAAAGGGGCCAAATGGAATTAAAACATATTCTCTACCAACACAAACTTACCAGGTATCCAGGCCATCGGCAGTGGTATCACCCACAAAGATGAATGTTTTATATATTGGTGTACCAAATCCGGTTGAGGTTTCAGCTCCTGGTATCCCGAAAGAAAATTTAAGGGTGAGCATGTCTGGAGGCAATATAAGCGGTGCAGGAGGGATTTATACGGTTAATGTAAGTTCTATGGGCGAAGCAAGAATCAATGTATCCGGAGAATTAACTAAGGGTAAAGTGTCTAATTTGGGAACTTCTTTATTCCGTGTTAAACGTATCCCGGATCCAAAGCCAATGTTTGCAGGCAAAAGCGGTGGTAACACCAGTGCGGCAAATATAAAAGCACAGGACAGGATTTTTGCAAAACTTGATAACTTTGATTTCGACGCTAAATTTAATGTAACCCGTTTTACTTTACTGGTTGCAAAACCACGCCAGGATGTGATAACTTTATCCGGCACAGGAAATGAACTGACTAGCGCTATGCGCTCTTTAATGAATACCGTAACACCGGGAACTACAGTTGAGTTTAAAGATATTATTGCTGTTGGTCCTGATGGTACGCAACGTGGACTTGACCCGATTGTATTAAATGCAAATTAGAAGGATTATGAAAACAAGAATTTTAGTTGTTATTCTTTGCCTGGCATGCGTAACATCATATGCACAAACACGCAAGAAAAAGGTCACTAAAAAACCTGCTTCAACACAAAAGGCGGCATCAAACACTCCAGCAACTACCAGCGCTGCGCCAGGAGTTGATACCAGTAAAAAAATAGCAAAAGGGCCGGCAAAGCCATTTGACAGGCCTCTTGACGGCTATTTCAAAAAGACTAATATATTAAGCGCTAAAGTTACGCCATATCCTAACTTAAGAGAATCGGACGTTGCATTTGCCAAACGCGTATGGCGTGAAATTGATGTGCGCGATAAAATGAACGCTTATCTTGCTTCACCTAAACAAAGATTGATTGATGTGCTGCTGGATGCAATTGCTTCTGGTGAGTTAACAGCGTATGACCCAACGCCAAGCAAAGATGACCCCAATGGGGATAGTTTTTCAGTGCCCTTGGCCGCCGACAAAGCAAAAAATAAGTTGGCTGATAGCAGCGTGGTGGATAAATTTGATAAGGATGGCAACAAGATAGGTTCAACTTTAAAAGCAGGAGAATTTAACCCGGATAGTTTAGTGAAATACCGGATAAAAGAAGATTGGGTATTTGACAGGCAGCGTTCAATTTTTGAGCCGCGCATTATTGGTATTGCACCAATGATTAAAGTAAAAGTAGGTACTTCTGGTGAATATCAACCGGCATTCTGGATATATTTCCCTGATGCACGGCACATATTGGCTACGAAAGAAGTGGTAAGCGCTAAAAGCGATGCAACGGGTTTAAGTTTTGACGATGCATTTGTAAAGAGGATTTTTGCCAGCTACATTGTAAAACAATCCAATGACAAAGACGAACGTATAAAAGATTATGCCCAGGGTATAGACAAACTATATGAATCAGAGCGGATCAAGAAAACGCTGATGGATTGGGAGCTTACTTTGTGGCAGTACTAAGTCGGGGAGTCCGAAAGACGGAGAGTCCGAAAGTCCGAAAGATAAAAATGCCTTATTGAATATTCAATAAGGCATTTTTATTTGATTAAGTGCGGCATGGTTATCTTATTATTTCTAAAGATTTTGGGTCGTCTTCCTGACTTCCAACTTTCGGACTCTCCGTCTTCCTGACTTTCTTTAATCACTTCCGGCGAAATAGCTGGTTATAGCCGCAGCTTGTTTCTTATTTACTACTTCCAATAATTCTTCCGGTTTTGCTTCGCGGATCTTTTTAACAGACTTAAAATATTTCAGCAATTTTTCTGCAGTAGTTTTGCCTATGCCTTCAATCAATTCAAGTTCGGTAACCAGGGTGCCTTTATCGCGTTTTTTGCGGTGAAATGTGATCCCGAAACGGTGTGCTTCATCCCTTAGCTGTTGTATTATTTTTAAGGTTTCTGATTTTTTATCCAGGTATAAAGGGTATTGATCGCCCGGATAGTATAATTCTTCCAGCCGTTTTGCAATGCCTATTACCGTAACCTGTTTGTCGACCCCTAATAACCTAAGGCTTTTTAATGCTGATGATAACTGGCCTTTGCCCCCGTCAATCACTATCAGTTGCGGCAATTCTCCGCCTTCGTCAAGCATGCGCCTGTACCGCCTCAAAACGGCCTCTTCCATAGTGGCAAAGTCATCAGGACCTTCTACCGTTTTTACATTGAAGTGGCGGTAATCTTTTTTGGAGGGTTTTGCATCTCTAAATACTACAATCGCCGATACCGGGTATTTGCCCTGGAAATTGGAGTTATCAAAACACTCAATATGCCGCGGAAGCTGGTTCATACGCAGATCTTTCATCATCTGCGTTAGCAAACGCTCGGTTCTTATTTCCGGGTTTAACTTTTCGTATTGGTCAATTCTTTCCTTTTTAAAGAACTGCACATTTTTTTGTGAAAGGTCAAGCAGTTTCCTTTTTTCACCCAGCTTTGGAACGGTGAATTTTATGGTTGTATCATCAATATCAATATTGAAAGGAACGATGATCTCTTTTGAATGACTATCGTACCTGCTTCTGAATTCGGATATGGCCAGCGTCAATAATTCTTCATCACTTTCATCCAGCCTTTTTTTTAATTCGATGGTTTGGGTTTGTGTAATAGTGCCGTTCATTACCTTTAAAAAGTTAACAAAGGCATATTTTTCTTCGGATGCAATACTAAATACATCCACATCCGTAATGGACGAATTTACAACGGTAGATTTGCTTTGGTAATTTTCAAGTAATTCAAATTTTCTTTTCAGCCGATGAGCATACTCATAATTTAAATCGGCAACCGCCTTTTCCATATCTGCCCGCAGGTTACGCAACACAGCACCAATCTTCCCGTTTAAAATATCCTTTATTTCCTCAATACTGTTGTCATAATCTTTTTCAGTCTGGTAGTTTTGGCAAGGACCTTTGCAGTTTCCCAACTGGTATTCTAAACAAACTTTAAATTTTCCTTTTTCTATGTTTTGCTGCGTAAGTGGCAGGTTACAGGTACGCAAGGGATAGGTTTCCTTAATTAACCCTAAAATGTTGTGCATCATACTTACAGATGCATAAGGGCCGAGGTATTTCGATCCGTCACGTACAATACGGCGGGTCCAGAAGATGCGGGGATAATGCTCATTTTTAATAATGATCCATGGATAGGTTTTATCATCCTTGAGCATTACATTATACCTGGGCTGGTGCTTTTTTATTAAGCTGTTTTCCAGCAGCCAGGCATCAATTTCTGTATCAACGATGGTGAATGTAACGTTACGGATCTTTGTGACCAAAACCCTGGTTTTGGCGTTTACATTGGTGTCCTTGTTAAAATAAGAAGTAACACGGTTTCGCAGATCCTTGGCTTTACCAATATAGATCAGTTCACGTTCCTCATCCCAAAATTGATAAATCCCGGGTTTATGCGGTATATTTTTTAAAGCAGCTTTATAGTCGAAACTTTTGCTCATTGGTTCACTTGTTCATTAACCTATCAGATTTTACTTAGATTTCAACTGATAGAAATCATTTAGCTTAAGTAGTAGGAAATCAGAATTGTCATTGCGAGCGCAGCGTGGCAATCACTTGCTTTACAGTGTGGTGATGCATAGTTCGCGATTGCTTCGTGCCTCGCAATGACAAATTTATTATTTATAAATTATAGGCTTATAATCATAAATAACTGCGGTCTTAAATATTCTTAAAAGCCTAACTTCTTATCAACCTCAGTGGTGCCTTGTTGCTGCTGCTTGTACGCATCACAGTCTAAAGTAACAGGGGTGCCGTTTTTTGGTGCATCAAAATCCACATTCTTTTTAATACCTAAGGCGGCATTGGCATATACCTTTTTCATGTAGAGTGCAAAAATAGGCAATGCAGAGTTAGCACCCTCACCAAGCCGGGTTGAACGGAAATGTATATCCCTGTCCTCACATCCGGACCATACCCCGGTAACTAATTGTGGGGTTATGCCTATAAACCAACCATCCGAGTTCTCCTGGGTGGTACCAGTTTTACCTCCTATAGGGTTGGTTAACCCATATTTGTATTGCAGCCTTGAACCGGTCCCATCTTTGATCACACCCTTTAGCATATAGGTCATTACATACGCGGTTTGCGCATCCATGGCCTGTACAACTTTTGGGGTATGGGTATAAACCACATTCCCGTTCTTATCTTCAACCCGCAAAATAAAGGTCGGTTCGGTCCAGGTGCCGTGGTTAGCAAAAGCAGAATAGGCTCCTGTCATATCGAACACTGAGGCATTGAACACACCCAGGCAAATGGAAGGGTACGGAGGCACATCACTTGTAATCCCCATTTTTTTAATCAGCTCCATCACCGGCACCGGTTTAACCTCGTTCATTACATACGCAGCTACATAATTTTGCGAATAGCCAAGGGCTTTTAATAAAGTTATTGGGCCTGGTTTATAATCTGACATAGATTGCCCTGGTGTCCAGCCGTCAATATTTACCGGTACGTTATCAACTTCCATACAAGGCGAAAAGCCGTTTTCAATAGCTACTGTATAGGTAAATGGCTTAGCGGTTGAACCAACTTGCCGGGTTCCCATTTTTACCTGGTCATATTTAAAATGTTCAAAGTTTATACCGCCAACCCATGCTTTTATATAACCTGTTGTAGGATCCATGCTCATCATTGCATTGCGGAGCATCATTTTAGTGTACACTATTGAATCAAGGGGTTTCATAACCGTATCCACATAACCTCTCCATGTAAAAAGCTCCAGGCTGTCGGGCGTATTAAAATTTTGCCTTATTTCTTCATCTGTTTTTCCTTGTATTTGCAGCTCTTTATAGCGGTCTGAGCGAAACATGCCCTGATCAAGCAACAGCTTAAAATTTTTGATGTTTTTCCAGCGGCTCACACCTTTCCATTGATCATTGAACTGTGCCTGTAGTGCTGGCATATATTCCCGTTGTGCTTCTTCGGCATATTGCTGCATGGTAGCATCAAGCGTGGTATAAATCTTTAATCCATCGCGGTCAAGGTCGTACGGGGTACCATCTGATTTGGTAATATTCTGATCTTTAAATATCTTTTGAATTTGCTGTTTAAGCACTGCTCTGAAATACGGTGCCGGCCCGTCATTATGACCTATCGGGTTAAAATCAAGCGCTAATGGTTTTCGTTTGAGCTCTTGTTCCTGTCCATCGCTTATAAATCCTTGTTTTGCCATTAATCCCAAGATCAGGTTACGGCGGTTTAATGCCCTGTCGGGATGCCTTATGGGCGAATAAAGCCCCGGTCCTTTAACCATACCAATTAATAACGCGGACTGGTCCGCCGTAAGCTTATCTGGTGTTGTATTAAAATAGGTACGCGCAGCCGATTTGATACCAAAAGTATTATAGGCACCAAAATCAACCGTGTTTAAATACATGGTTAAAATTTCCTGTTTTGTGTATCGTCTTTCTAGTTGTACTGCTATTATCCATTCTTTTAATTTTTGGGTAAAGCGCACCAAAGGGTTATGTGCGCGTTCGCCCGAAAAAAGATTTTCAGCTAATTGCTGGGTGATTGTACTTCCCCCTTGCTTTTTGAAAAGATTTAAAAAAGGAATGGTCAATATGCGTTGAAAGTCGATACCCGAGTGTTGATAAAAACGGCTGTCTTCAGTAGCAATTAGTGCGTTAACTACATTTGGCGATAATTGGGAATAATTTACGCTGGACCGGTTCTGTATATAATAGGTGCCCAAAACTGTTTTATCTGACGACAACACTTCGGTTGCCTGGTTGCTTTTTGGATTTTCCAGATCACGGAATGTGGGTAAAGGGCCAAACAAACCCAGGTAAGTAACAACAAGCAACAATATAAAAAGCGATAAAAAGCCAATGACGGCTCGCCATATAGACCAGTTATATCGTCTTATATCCTGCGGCGGGAGTTTAATGATCATGGTTATAATTTTTTTGATAGTATTCTGTATAACTATCCAGTGTGAATTTGTCGGCTAATTTATTCAGATTTTCCTGTGTTATAATAAAAAAGCTGTATTTATCCTTTTGTACCTTCATAATGTCAGGAAGCAGTGGGATGATTTGACGGGCATATTTTTTAACGTCGGCAAGCGTAAGAAATTTTCCTACATATATCAATTGATTATTATCTCCTACAGGTTTTAACAAATGTCTAAGGCCTTTTCCCTGGTAGTTAACCCGGTCAAACTGCCCGATGCCAAAACGCGATGATGACAAATTAGTAGTACTACTGTTTACATTTACAACAAAGTAATAGTTTGTACTATCATTCATAGTAAACAGGGAAGTTGCAGCTTCAGGAACTTTAACAGGTTGCTGATCGGGATCGGCTGCTGAAACAGACGGTGTCACGTTTGCAGTTTTAGCTGACAAAGAATCGTTAACCGGAAAGGTTACTTTAGCAGGTTGAACCGGCTGCGCAACCGGAGGCGCTACCTTTGTAACCGCAATCTCTTTAGCTACAGGCGGCGGCTGTTTTTTTTCCGGTGCCGGCGTATATTCTTCCTTTACATAACGCCGGTATGCGGTTTCTTTCTTTAATGCAACATCCATGGTAAAAGGAATTTCACGCGGATCTTCGTCTGCCAATACGATATTTCTTACGGCCATTTCGGCCTGGTTAGCACTAATAAAAGCAAGATGCTGGTTAATTAAAGGTGTTACCAATTTATCATCCGGATACATTTTAGCTACCTGCTGTAAACTGTCCTGAAAAGGGCCAACCCTTTCATTATGTCCTTCTGCAATTGTCTTTAAATAATACAACTGCGAAGCATATATATTATTGGGGTATTGTTTTAATAGCGAAGGTACCTGCTCTATAACTTCCTTATACTTTTTATGGGCATATAAATCAAAAACCTTGTTATAGACATCGGTAAATTGAGCATTCTTATCGTCAAGTTTTTTAATATAGTCGGGATCGGCAATTACCCTGGCAAAAATTGTTTCCGGATATTTTTTTAAGAGTATGTTTTTATACTGATCAGATTTTACCAGATCTATATCGCTATATAAACGATACAAATTATAGTAAATGACAGGTGTGTTAGGATTATCAGGAAAGCGGTGTAAAATTAATTCATATTCAGCAATGGCTTCTTTTTTGTCCTCTAAAATATCCCTGTAAAAATTCGCTATATCTACATAGGCGTTGTAAACACGTAGGTTTGACTGCGCAAGTGCGGTAGGAGTAAGTGGAACTCCCCTTATCAACTCTTGCCTGTAATTTCCGGCATTTGCTTTGTTTCTGCTCGTTTGGGCCATGTTTGTTGGAGCGTCCGGATCTTCAGCCTGTATACTGTTAGCGGTGTTATTGGTTATATCACTGCTTGAGCGTGTACTTCGGCGCCAGTTGTCCTCCAGTTTGCGGTTACCCCATACTCTTTTAAAATCAACAAACCCTTGGCTAACCGCATTGTCATTATAAAAATAGAAAGAACTGACACCCC
>JAQNCM010000288.1 GCA_029237615.1 Mucilaginibacter sp. | reverse complement strand
TCATTAAACTTATCGCTGATCTTTTTTAAAAGCTCTTCGTTTGTTATTTTACCCATTATTGTATACCGTATGAAGCTAATAGTTTTTGATATTGCGGTTCGTTTCTGCGCCGCAATGTTTCGGTTTGTACCAGCTTTTGAATTTGCATAAAACCTTCTAAAATTCCTTCGGGACGGGGCGGGCAGCCTGGAACATACACATCAACGGGGATCACCTCGTCAATTCCCTGTAAAACCGAATAGGTATCGAAAATACCACCGCTGGAAGCGCATGCGCCAACGGCCATTACCCAGCGGGGCTCGGCCATTTGCAAATAAACCTGTCTTAAAACAGGCCCCATTTTTTTCGAGATAGTGCCCATTACCATTAAAAGGTCGGCCTGCCTCGGAGAAAAACTCATACGTTCAGCGCCAAATCTTGCAAGGTCGTAATGTGATCCCATGGTGGCCATAAACTCAATACCGCAGCATGAAGTAGCGAACGGTAACGGCCATAACGAATTTGAACGCGCAATACCTATTGCTTTATCAAGCGAGGTAGCGAAAAATCCTGCTCCTTCTACACCTGCCGGGGCATCAACTAATTGAATATCACTCATGATCTATTTGATACAAAAACCCATCCAAACACTAAACGATGACAAATTTACAACAATTTACTGTATAAGTTACACTATGTAAATGAGACGAATATATTTAGAATCAGTCTAAACATATATATCCGGCCCTACCTAAATCCTCCCTCCAAAGGAGTCCTATGGACCCGGTAGGGAGGGCTTAAAAACCTTTATTTAAAATATTTCAAACTGCAAATTAAAGTATCTCCGCCATTTGGCGGAGGAGATTTAGGGGGGGCCGTTTAATCCCAATCCAATGCGCCCTTTTTTATTACGTAGATAAAACCAAGTAAAAGCGTACCCATAAAAATAAACATCTCTACCAGGCCATCTTTACCCAGGTCTCTGAAGTTAACGGCCCAGGGGTACATAAATATTACTTCCACATCAAACAGCACAAATAAAATAGCCACCAGAAAGTATTTGATCGAGATAGGCGTCCGGGCGTTACCGACCACTTCTATACCCGATTCAAATGGTGTTAATTTGTCTTTGGTTTTTCTTTTAGGGCCAATTTTATGGGTTACAAACATGGTGGTAACCACAAAACCTAAAGCCACCAGCATTTGAAAGATGATAGGCAAATAATTAACGGGCAAACTGTGTGCTTCCATGATGCAAATATACAAATGGTACGATAATAAAAAAGCCCGCTGAGAATATCAGCGGGCTTAACTTCATAAAAAATATATTTACTTGCTTTTACCGCCGCCTTTTTTGGCAAAATAGTATTTCACCTGCGCATTATCAGGATTCATTTCTTTTGCTTTATTATAGTAGTCCAAAGCTTTAGCTTCATCTTTGTCTTTATATTCAGCATAGGTGCCTAAATAGGCGTATGCATTTGCTAAATTCTTTTTAACATCATCGGCTGGAGTTCCGCCTTTGGCTGTAATCAATTGGATATACTGCTCATAAAACGGCTTGGCAAAGCCCTTTATATTATTTCTATCAACTTCTTTTTGATCATTGATATAGGCAAGATAAAGAACTGCACCTGGAAATGGGTTAGGCTGAGTTTTTCTAACCACATAGGTAAATCCAGAATCAGCTTTGACAAGTAATGAACTATCTGGCTTAAAAGATTTGTCCTTTGAAGCTTTATCGGTTTGATCGCCAAATGCAAGGTAATAACTCAGGCCTTCCCGATAGTGATCGGCAACTTTAGCGCTGCGTGATTTTTGACCGTATATTCTATATGCATCACCTGCTTCCTGATATTTACCCAAACCATATAAAGACTTCGCTATGTCGCCATAAATATCAACCTGTGTAGTATCCAAAGTTAAAGCTGTACGCAGATCTTTAATGCCTAGTGAATCATGTTTAAGCGCGATTTCAGTACGTCCCAGGTATAAATAATCATTAGGGATAATACGTTTAGGGCCGGCTTCGCTTGTCCATTTGGTAAGGGCCGCTAATGCTGCCGGATAATCCTTGTTTTCATAAGCGGCATAACCTAAATAACGGTAAACCCTTAAATTCGTCTTTGCAGATTTACTAAGGTCTGATGCTACTTTTTGCAGATCAGCATAATCTTTTGAGTCGATCAGGAAGTCGGCATAACGCATTTGAGATTCAACGGAGTAATCAGTAAGGCTGAGATACTTTTTATAGTTATCAGTCGCTTCTTTGATCTTTGCATCAAGCTTTGAAGGGTCTTTAAAAGCCCAGCGAATGTCTGTTTCGGCCCATTCACGGTAAGCAGGCCCGTAATTCGGATCGGAGGCCAGCGCTGCCTGGAATTGTTTTTCGGCTCCGTCAAAATTATCGGCAAATTTCCATAAAACACCTTCTGCCACGTTGGCAGCAGGCGATTTTGGATCAATTGTCAATGCTTCTGAATAATTGCTGTAAGCGTCATTGCTTTTTAGTTGTGAGCGATAAGCATCACCCAGGGCAATAGATAGTTCTACATCTTTTATTTTCGGATTAGCAGCTTTGCCTTTATTTAAAACTGCTATTGCTGCATCAGCATCAGCCGGAGCAACTGCTGATCCGTTAGGGCCAACGCTGCTGCCGTTTACCGGCAGTAAATAACTCAAACCAATATATACATATGGCTTGATGTTGCCTTTGCCGCCAAGCGCAATTGCCTGGTTAAAGTCATTAGTTGCAGTAGCGTTATCTTTTTCAACGTGAGCCACAGCGCCTAATCCTACCAAATTCATTGCTGATTTGCTGTTAACAGCAAGGCCCTTGTTAAACACAGCCTTGGCTGAGTCTGCATAATCCTGTTTCAGGTATACCCAGCCCAGGTAAAAGAAATTCTCATCCTTATCCGCCTGTGTGGTAGTAAGGTTCTTCAGCATTGATTTGGCTTTCTGATATTGCTCAGCATCTATCGCTTTTTTCGCATCAGCTAAACTTTGCGCAAAAACTGATGACCCTGCAAATACCAATCCCAATCCTGCGATGGCTACTTTATTCATCATTTTCATCATAATTTATTAAATCTTCTTTTTGTTTTAATATTCAGCGCACCCGCAAGTGCTGCTTTGATTTTATTTGTGTGGTATATGCCGCTATTTTCTGCAGTTATTCTGCGAAATCATTCACTTTGTTTGATTTATAGTCTTTTTACTTCGCAATAATATAATTTTTTGTGTATATTTTAATACAAGTATGCAAGTTTCCTTATTGATTATAGCCGGTGTTGATCGTTTTTTTAAGGTTAATCTCTCTTCCGGGAATTTCATTGGGTAATAATCCCGATTTAAGTATTATTCTTTGTCCTCTGTCGCTTGCTATAAAGGCAGCAAATTCCATACCCAAACCTAAACTTCCGGTGCAATTAAGGATATATAAATTCCGTATAAGCGGATATTGTTTCAACGCCATTGTATTTTGCGACGGAGTGAAATATTCTTTTGAAGCATTTTTAGTAACATCGTCCATCACACCCATAATTTTTACATTATCAACCGCATCAGCATAATCTTTATCCGGGTCATTTAGCCAGCTAAAATCCGTTATTCCTATCGCATCCGGATGCGTGCTCACATACTTTATTACTTCCTTATTTGATTTAAGAGAATAAATATTTTTTTGCTTAAAATCCCGGTTACCCGAAAAGGTTTTTAAATACCTCACCAGCCCTGAATTAGGATTATCAAAAACGATATTCTTACCCTGTTTAGTATCCCCGTTCAGCATTTTTTTTATTTCGCTTATGGTTATATTGGTATCATTTGAAGCTTTATTTACAATTAAGGCAATGGCATCAATTGCAAACCGGTTAACTATAGGTTTTAAATTGCGGGTCTTTAAAGCTTTAAGCTCTTCCGCATTTAACTCCCGTGAAAGTACCGCTACTCTTACACTATCGTCCAGTAAAAGATTTACTGCATTATTTTCGGGTGCATATACAATGGTTGGGTTTACATTGTTATAAAGCGCTTTAAAAATATAAAGCTCTTCCTCAAAAATAGGCTGAAACGACTCATCCACTGCAATTTTAGTTGTGGACGATGTAAAGCGCTGAAGGTTGTTGTCAGCTGCTTTCCTTTTGCAACTTTGAAAAAGCGCAAAAGAAACAATTGCGGCAATTACAGTAAGTTTTAAGCTATATTTCATCTCGTTCCTTTTTAAACAAAAGCCTTGAAAAGCGTATAACAGCGTAAACTATTATTAAAATGCCATACAATATCTTTTGGGTTTTAGGGAAATTTGGAAGCATCTTATCCCAAAAGATGATCATTAGCCCTAAAGCACAAAAGCTTATAAATGCGATAACTCCTAAAATAAGCAAAAATCGCCTTTGGGGCGATTTTTGCCTGTTATTATTGAATAACATTGATCTTACTATTCTGATAGTGTGAAAGAGATCGGAACACTATAGGCAACACGTACCGGGCGGCCATTTTGGATTCCTGGCTTCCAGTGCGGCGAAGATCTTAATACACGAACTGCTTCCTCGTCGCAACCGTCACCAATACCGCGTACAACCTTTATATCAGTTAAAGAACCATCGCGCTCGCAAACGAAGCTAACGATAACCCTTCCCTGTGTGCCGTTTTCCCTTGCAACTGCGGGGTAACGGATACTTTTACCAAGGTATTTGTAAAATGCTTCCACACCTCCCGGAAACTCCGGTTGCTGCTCTCCCGCGGTGAAGATCTTGTTAGGATCTTCTTCAGTAACTTTCTGATCAGAAGTACCTACAGGTTCGTCGATATTTACATCGGCATTTTTATCGCCTTTCAGGTTTTTTTGACCCGGATCCGCAACTTCCAATTCTTTTACGGTTGGCGGTTGTTCTTTTACCTCAATATCTGGTTTTACTACCGGAGGAGGGAACTTTACCTGGTCAACTTTTGGTTTTGGCGGTTCAGGCGGAGGTGGCGGAGGTGGTTTTTTTAAGTCAACCGGCGGTGGTGAAAGCACCACGTTGGTGATCTTCACCTTTTCTTTTGCTTTGGGAATAAATCCTTCAATCATATTGAGGATGGTATTTGCAGATATTGCAACAACAAATACGATAATACCTATTATCAGGGCATTGCGCGTATTGCGCCCGTTGTCCCTTCTTAGTTCGTATGCACCGTAGTTTTTGTTACGATCTGAAAAAACCACATCAATCCATTGCTGATCTAATATGTCTAATTTTGATCCAAACATTTTTTTGGCTTTAGTATTAATTAACGTTAATTGTAATTATTATATTATTTCTAATATAAATTGTTCTTTTTTAAATCAGCAATTTCCATTGGCGTGATCTTCACAATTGCCTTCGACTGAACATTGGTA
>JAQNCM010000707.1 GCA_029237615.1 Mucilaginibacter sp. | reverse complement strand
GAACCTTCGCTACTTCTCCGTTCCGTCAGAGTCGGCTCCCAGTGCGCGGCTGCTTACCTTGATTTCATTGTCCTGACTCTTCATGCACGCGGCACGCCCAGCATCGGCGGCCGAGACTCTGTCGGCCGCTCAGCGACGCCGACGGCATGCCGCCCTCGCGGCTACACCGGCGGGTGCTGTGCCACCATCGCCGCCACCGGGACGGCAATGGCGGCAGCCGCAGTCTCACTCTCCGGAGATGCGCATCAACCCGCCCTGGCGGCGATCGGCCTGCGACCGCTGCCGCACGCAAAAGTTAAGGTGCGTGCGCGCCAAGGAGGACGACACCTCGAGCCCCTGCACACGGTGCCTGCGCATCCGATATCCGTGTTTCACCAGCTCGGCCAAGCCTCCCGGGAGAGGTTCTGGCAGGCTACCTCCGGCGTCAGCGCCGACTGCGTCCTCGGCTGAGGCAGGGTCGGATGCGGCGCCGCCGGCGAACACATCGGCATCCGGCAGGAGGAAAGCGACAGTGACCCGACGACGGGCGAGCGAGGATGTCTCGTTTGCGCCGGGCCAGACCTCGCCCATGTCAATGGGGATGGGGATGGGGTGGCCCTTCAGCCAGGACGAAGACCAAAATGAAGAGGCTGGAGTCTTTGACGATGGCGGCATGTTTATGCTACCGCCATCCGAGGAGTACCAGCCCATCGACTTCCTCGACTTTCTAGTCGACAAGGATCCGAGTGGATTCGACTCCGTCGCCAGCGTGCCCCTTGACGTCCACCTGAGCCCCCGGGCAACTTCGCTATCCCGGTTCCGCCCGGTCCCGCAAGCCCTGCCACCCCTGCCAACCTTCACCTCCGCCTCGTCGCCGTCCGAGTTCCGTTTTCTAAGGGAGCTGGACGACGAGCCCGAGGGTGCTGTCGATATTTCGGTCGGCGAAGACCAAGCTCGCATGCCCTCTCAGACCCCGAACCCGCCGGTCCAACATTCCCCGGGAGTCCTGCTTGCGCGGCTCCTCGAATCCCTGTCGGTACAGCTGGTCCGGCTCAATACGGAACCCTGGGACCTAGGAGTGCTGAGCGTGACAGGCTCGACCGCGAACTCGGGCGAGCTCAATCTAACTGCCGCAGAGGCGCTCGCTAACGAAGCGCACACCTTCAACCCGCTGTTGTCCATCCTCGTCAGCACGGAGAAGTTACTCGATATCTGCAAACTGTTCATGGCACCCGAGAGCAGTGGAGGGGCCGACGAAGCATCAACGGCGACATCGGTGGCCGCGGGCTCAGCAAGCCGCTCGGGATCGAAGAGACGGGTCCTCTCCATGCACGAGGCCAGCGAGAGCCGTAGCACCCAAGGCGCAGCCAAGCGAACGTGGCGACCGAGCAGTGCCGTATCATCGCTTCCATTCCCGTTCTCTCTCCCCTGCTCCTCCTCGTCTTCGTCTTCGTCCTCGAAAAGAAGGGAGTCATGTCCTTCCTTCTCCTCCGTACCGGGGCCGCCGACCGGCCAGACGACCATCACCGCCGCCCAACTGCTGACCGTGGTCTCGTGCTACCTTCAAGTGGTCACCATCTACAACGACATATTCTCGCACCTCCTCTTCAAGCTCGCCCTGCCACCACCGCCACCGCAACCGCAACCGTCGCCTTCTACACAGCACCTGGCGACGAATATCGGCCCCATCCCCGCCGGGACAAACGTCACACCCACATCGCGACAGCGACACTCACACAGCCATCACACACAACAGGTCCAGCCCGCCACGCACGGTCGCGCGCCGATGGTGCACAGCCTGGTCCTGGCGGGGTACTCGGTGCCGCTGAACTCGGGCCTGCGGATGCGGCTGCTGGTGGAGGTGGTGGAGCATCAGTTCGAGCAGATCGAGCACGCCCTGGGCCTGCCCGGCCAGTACTGCGTGTCCACAAGTCACCACCAGCAGGCTCAGCAGAGCCAGCAGCAGCAGCAACAGCACAGGGACATTGGTGGCGGGCAGGGGTTCTTCGCCGGGCGGAAGGCGACGACACTGCTAGAAGCCGTTATGGAAGGTGCCGATGCCGATGCCGACGGCAATGCCAACGCCGGCCGTGACAGCATCGGAGTCGTCGCGTCGCTGCGGGAAAGCCTTGGAAAAGCACAGCGAGTGCGGAGGCGTGGTCACTAGGGGCTTAAATAGGGACAAGGGACTACAGACGGTTACGAATTCTTCTTGCTTGCGACAAGAAAAAATGTGAAAAAGAAACCGAGAGCCGGAGCAGCTGCCTCGGGGATAGATGTTGGAGAGATGGTACGCCGAGCTAGGAGAACAGCGCCCAGAGGCGCCCTGGCCCTGTGTCGTGCGGGGACTAGCGATTACCTAACTACTAGCTGACATAAGCACACCCCATCAAATCTCCACACTGTATTTCCTCAGGTGCAAACTGGCCTGAAAGCCGACCTGTTAGCGCACAGCCGAGAGCCACACGAATTCCCTAATAACACGTGGCGCCCCACAAAATTTGCCTGTCGTGCACTGGCC
>JAQNCM010000241.1 GCA_029237615.1 Mucilaginibacter sp. | reverse complement strand
TTAACCGGTAAATTATCGGGCTGGACATCTGCTAAAGACGTTATCCTTAAAGTAGCAGGTATCCTTACCGTAAAAGGCGGTACCGGCGCTATAGTTGAATATTTTGGAGAAGGTGCCCGTTCGCTGTCTGCAACAGGTAAAGGTACCATCTGTAACATGGGTGCAGAGATAGGTGCAACTACTTCTATATTCGGTTATGATGAAAAGATTGGCGAATACCTTAAAGGTACACAACGTGCTGATATTGCCGAACTGGCAGATGCTGTAAAAGAACACTTAACCGGCGACGATGAGGTGTATGCTAACCCTGAACAATATTTTGACCAGGTAATAGAGATAAACCTTACAGAGCTGGAACCGCATGTAAATGGTCCGTTTACGCCTGACCTGGCATGGCCAATTTCCAAATTCGCGACAGCTGTAAAAGAAAATAACTGGCCTGCAGAATTGGAGGTTGGTTTAATAGGTTCATGTACCAACTCTTCTTACGAGGATATTACCCGTTCGGCTTCTATCGCTAAACAGGCAATTGATAAACATTTAAAAACCAAGGCTGAGTTTACTATTACCCCGGGATCTGAACTGGTACGCTATACTGTTGACCGTGATGGTTACCTTGATACTTTTGCCGAAATGGGCGGCGTTGTTTTGGCTAACGCTTGCGGCCCTTGTATTGGGCAATGGGCAAGGCATACAGATAATCCTACGCGCAAAAACTCTATCATTACTTCGTTTAACCGCAACTTTGCCAAACGTAACGATGGCAACCCAAATACACATGCCTTTGTTGCATCACCAGAAATTGTAACGGCGTTTGCTATAGCAGGGGATCTTACCTTTAATCCCTTAACTGATTACCTGACCAACGAAAATGGCGAACAGGTTAAGCTGGATGAGCCACTAGGTATCGAGATGCCGGTTAAAGGCTATGCAGTGGAAGATGCCGGCTACCAGGCCCCGGCCGAAGATGGCAGCCATGTGGAAGTTAAGGTTAGTCTTACTTCATCCCGCTTGCAATTACTTGATCCGTTCCCGGCATGGGAGGGTACTGATATTACCGGTTTAAAGCTGCTAATAAAAGCCAAAGGTAAATGTACAACCGACCATATTTCAATGGCTGGTCCGTGGTTAAAGTTCCGGGGTCATTTGGATAACATATCCAACAATATGCTGATCGGTGCTATCAACTATTTCAACAACACTGCTGACAGCGTTAAAAATGAACTGACTGGTGAATACGGGCCTGTACCTGCCACTCAGCGCGATTATAAAGCTCGTGGCATAGGCTCAATAGTAGTAGGGGATGAAAACTATGGTGAAGGCTCATCACGTGAGCATGCCGCTATGGAGCCGCGTCACCTTGGTGTACGTGCCATACTGGTAAAATCATTCGCCCGTATCCATGAAACCAATCTTAAAAAACAAGGTATGCTGGCGATCACTTTTGGAGACAGCAATGACTATGATAAAATTCAGGAAGATGACAGCATTGATATCACCGGCTTAAAGGAGTTTGCCCCTGGTAAACAATTAACCGTAGTGCTGCACCACAAAGATGGCTCGGTTGATAGCTTCCCTGTAAACCACACTTATAATGCACAACAAATTGAGTGGTTTAAAGCAGGCGGCGCTTTGAATATCATCCGCAGGCAAATGGCATCTTAATTTAAGATTTAAGAATTACGATTTCAGTTTTATTATTCAAGTCTCTCCGGATCGGGGAGACTTTTTTTATACTTGCGCTCGTTTGCAACGAGTGTTTAATATGGGTTAACGTTTGCAACGTGAAAACCAACCTTTTGCTTGCGCTCGTTTGTAACGTGAAAACCAGTATCCAACAATACCACATCCATCATTCCTTTTTCACCGGTATAGTAGCCGCTGAACTATATTGATAATGTCCGGGTACCGTAACATGCTGCTGTTGTTCAAACGAGCGCAAGTTAGTGTTGCTAATAATCGTAATTCGTAAATCACCGCTTCACCACCCGTTTCAGCGTTAGCAAATTTTGGGCGTTAACGCTGTAGCCCGATATATTATTTTGATACAGGTTTACACGCTTATCATAGTATAATATAACCACCGGCGATTGCTGCATTACCAGGTTATCCATCTGCCGGTAAAGAGCAAAACGTTTTTCGTCGTTAGCCACATGATAGGCTTGTTCAAAAAGGTTATCAAACTTTTTATTATTAAACCCGGTGTAATTTGGACCAAAAGGAATTTTATTTTTTGAGTAAAAAACAGACAAATAATTTTCTGCATCCGGATAATCAGCTATCCAGGTGCCATAAAAAAAGTTGACACCATTTTTCGCAACCAGCTCACGCAGGCTGGCACCCTGGGTTATCTCCACGCTTGTTTTAATTCCTATTCTGTCCAACTGGCCCTGCACATATTCAATCAGGCTGCGGTAGCCTACAGTGGTATGCAACACTATTGGGGGCAGGTTATTTCCATCCGGATAGCCGGCTTCTTTTAATAATTGCCGGGCCTTGTCAGGATTATAGGTGTACCCTTTTACTTCTTTTGCGTTAAATCCCGGCATTCCCATCGGTACAAAACCAGCAGAACCGGCAGTGCCCATGCTGTTGCGCAGGTATTTGATCATTTTTTGCTTATCGATCGCATAGTTTATTGCCTGCCTGATTTTTAGCTCTTTCAATGGTGAGCATTTGACAATAGCAAGGCTGCTGTCAACCAGCATGCCCAGGTAAATGGTGTTGAGATAGGGGCCTGTACTTAAAATGAATTTTCCTTTATATTTTTGTGTTATTTTGCCGGATTTGGTCAGGATGTCATCGCGATAGCTGCCATCGATATCATTTAAGAAATCGAGTTTTTTGCTGATAAACTCCATAAAGGCGGTTTGTTTATCGCCAATAAAAGTTGCCCTGATCGCATCCAAATGGGGTATGCCGGTACCGTCTTTGTCTTTCTCCCAGTAATGTTCATTCTTTAAAAAAACCAATACCTCACCCTCTTTCCAGTATTTAAATTTAAACGGACCGGTGCCAACAGGGTGCTGGCGAAAATCCTTGCCATAAAAGTCGACAACCTCATGTGGTACAACCGAACAATATGGTGCCGTTAACATGCTTAAAAAAGGCGGAAAGGGTTGCTTGAGCTTAACCTGGAAGGTGGTATCATTTATGGCCACGAAAGCATTTTTGCCTTCCACTTTATCGCTGAATATCCACGAACCCGATGAAGCTACTTTTGGGTCGATCAGCCTGCCAAAGCTATAAACAAAATCAGCCGCTACTGCTTTACGGCCTTTGCCATTTTTAAACAGCGCATCGTCATGAAAGTAAACGTCGTTACGTAAATGGAAGGTATAAAGGGTGCCGTCGGGAGATATTTCCCAAGTTTTAGCAACACAGGCGCGATTTTTAAGGCTGTCATCTATCTGCACCAAGCCATTATACAGTTGGTTATCCATCCAAATGGTATACAGGTTACGTGAAAAAGCCGGATCAAGGGAGCTAAGCCCTTCATCCAGATTGATATTGAATACTGTTTTTTTGGAACGGGATGTATTTGTGGAGCAGGCGATGAATTGTAAGAGGAGGACAAAAATTAAGGATCCGGTAAGTTTATTCATCTGGATAAAGATATTGATTATGGAAGAAAAGGAGAGCACACTATCGTAAAATCTCTCCTTTGCCCGCTAAACTCCGGCAACGTCGCTGAGAGGAACGAAGCAATCCCCGACTGGGCAGAGCGGAACTGCAACGCGGCCCTGTATACCATGCGATTGCCGCGCTATGGCTCGCAATGACGATTTTTAGTGTAAAATTTTCAAATTAACTAATTCTACAATCTTTGCCTCTAATGCGATAGCCTCTTTTTCAATATTGTTCCCTTCAACAATAATTTTCCCAGTAAAAGCTCTATCCTTATATCCCTGCGTATTTATCTTCACATTCATAAAAGCACCAATCACGGCACTGCGGGCGCAAAGGGCTGCCACGCCTGCATCGGTTATTGAATTGGGATTGCCGGTTTCCGCCATAGCTTTAATCACGGTCATGCTTCCGTAGGCTGCTTGCATCACCCTGAAAGGTATTTCAATAGCATATTTAGTGGCATCCTGTATGGCTTTATCCCGGGCAGTTTTTTCCTCATTCGTGGCTTTACGCTGGGCGAACGCTTCCATTATTTTGTTAAACGCAGCAGTATCCAGGTCCACCAGCTTAAGCAGTTCATCTTTATATTGCTGTCCTTTTTCGGCCCAGCCGCTAAACTCTTCCCAGCGGTCGTCCCAGCCTTTTTTATGCGATGACAGGTTAGCTACCATGGTGCCCAAAGCGGCTCCTAAAGCACCAAGATAAGCTGCAATGGAACCGCCACCAGGGGCAGGGCTTTCGCTGGCGGTTTCACCTGCAAAATCAATCAAGCTCATGGAAGCCAGTTTGCTTGATGATTTATCTTTAAGCAAATACTCTATGATACGCTCTTCCGGATTAAAAGGCGCCAGTTCAGAAAGCCCCATTGACAGGATTGCAATCCTGATCAGTTCCTTTTCGCTCACCCCAGCGGAACGCTGCTGTTTCAACAGAAAATATTTACCGGCATCCAGCATAGCCTTTAAAGGTACAAGACCAACCAGTTCGCTGCCCGTTACCCGCATACCGCGTTCGGCAGCTTTGACACATACTTCGTCAAATGCCTTGTGTAAAGGCGTTATGTCGATATTCGTAAGGTTCATGGAGATCTGCGCTATGCCATACTCTTCAATATACCAGCCAATCGCCTTCACTGATTTTAATGACCCGGGGACAGATTTTGGTTTCCCATGTTCATCAGTAATGATCTTGCCATTTACCGGGTCGCCTTCACGCAATACACGGCCGGCTTCGCGCACATCAAAGGCAACCGCGTTTGCCCTGCGGGTGCTGATTGTATTCAAATTTACGTTGTAAGCTATCAGGAAGTCACGTGCACCTATAACCGTTGCACCCCGTTTGGCATCAAACTCCGCGGGGCCAAAATCCGGCTTCCAGTCAGGTTGTTTAATTTTTTTAAAAAAGCCTTCATATTCGCCTGCCCTTATCACCGAAAGGTTGTCACGGTTTTTATCCGGCTGTGCATACTCATACAAATAAACAGGGATATGCAATTCCTCTCCGACCCGTTTAGCCAATTTTTTAGCATATTCCGCAGTTTCTTCCATACTGATATTGGCGATAGGTATCAGCGGACAAACATCTGTAGCCCCCATTCGGGGATGTTCGCCTTTGTGCTTGCTCATATCAATCAGTTCCCCCGCCTTTTTAATGGCTAAAAAGGCCGCTTCTATCACGCGCTCGGGTTCGCCCACAAATGTTACCACGGTACGGTTTGTCGCTTTACCGGGGTCAACATTCAGCAGCCTCACACCTTCAATCATTTCAATCTCGTTTGTGATCTGCCGGATGATATCAAGATTTACACCTTCACTGAAATTAGGAACGCATTCTATTAATTTTGTCATTGGTCATTCGTCATTAGGTCATTGAATTATTTACCAAGCTATTCAATCAGTTTGGGTACGCATTCTATTAATCTTGTCATTGGCCATTCGTCATTCGGTCATTAAATTATTTATCCTGCTATTCAATCAGTGTAATCATACAAATCAGTGTAAAATCTGTGGTTTAAGCTTCCCCTGATTATACAATATTTCACGGTAGTCGTTGCAAGGGTAAGCCTGTGTTATTGCCGGTGCACCAGTTGCCAGGGTACCACGATTTGTTAAACGTAAAGCATATGCCGCGCGGAACGTTAATCCCGCAAAAACTTCCGCGGCGCTTAGTTTTTCTGCAGCGCCCAGTACGGCTGCCTGCATCAGCAGGTCGCCCATGGGAGCCGAGCCGGGGTTCCAGTCGCTGGCAATGGCAAGGCACGCGCCTGCATTCAAAAGTTTCCTGGCCGGTGCGTAGGGCATGCCGAGTCCTAACGAAGCGCCGGGCAAAGCTACGGCCACTGTATCGGATTTAGCCAATAGTTTGATCTCCTTGTCTTTGCTGGCTTCTAAATGATCAGCAGACACCGCGCCCGCCTCAACTGCAACAGCACTGCCGCCACTGGTAAATTGATCGGCATGCACAGTAACATCAAAGCCCATTTGTTTTGCGCTGTCAAGAAAAGAATGCGCCTGGTCGGCCTTAAAAGTACCGTCTTCAATAAAAACATCCACCCGGTTGGCCAGGTCTTCTTTTTTGACTATGGGAAGCAGATCATTTAAAATGTGATCCAGGTATGCTGATCGTGTACCTTCAAAGTCTTTGGGAAGCATGTGAGCTGCCAGGCAGGTTGGGATCAAAGTAGCTTTGGTTTTGTAGGATGCCTCCTTGATAGCCCTTAACTGTTTCAATTCCTGCTCAACGGATAAACCATAACCGCTCTTCACCTCAATAATAGTAACTCCTTCGGATAAATGCCTCTCTGCGCGTTTTACCAATAGTTCAGTAAGCGCAGCTTCACTTGCAGCACGGGTTTGTGTTACCGTTTCCCAAATGCCACCGCCTGACTTTGCAATTTCGGAATAGCTTTTACCTGATGAACGTAAGGCATAATCATTAGCCCGGTTGCCGGCAAAGCAAATGTGGGTATGACAATCAATAAAGCCGGGAAGTAATACGTTATCCCCGGTAATTTCGGTTATTTGAGCGGATGGATGGTCTCTTCGAAGCCTTTCCAGTGTTCCGATGGTAACAATGCGCCCGTTATTGCTCAATACCCAGCCATTGTTGATGACCTGCAGCTGACTGTCTTTTAAGGGGCCTTTTAAAGGTAACCCGGTTAACGGCAATATCTGGGTAAATGGCCCTGTTAGTGTTTTCATGTAACGTTTTTAGGATTTGTCATTGCGAGCGATAGCGCGGCAATCGCGAACTTTACACATCCGCATGCACAGTCCGCGATTGCTTCTTCGTTCCTCCTCCATGACAAATTTATTCTTTACTATCGGACTTTTTCAGCTTTCCTGGTCTCCTTTAAATCTACCATACCTTCAAATCAAATTTTTCAGCCCATTCTTCCGCTTTATCATACCCTGCATCGGCATGGCGAAAGATACCCATTGCAGGGTCATTGTACAACACTCTTTTAAGGCAGGTGGCCGCCCTGTCTGTTCCATCGGCTAGAACCACCATTCCGGCATGCTGTGAATAGCCCATACCTACACCGCCGCCATGATGAAAGGATACCCAGGTGGCGCCCCCTACAGTGTTTGCCATCAGGTTTAACAATGGCCA
>JAQNCM010000603.1 GCA_029237615.1 Mucilaginibacter sp. | reverse complement strand
GCCACCACTGCGGCGCAATTGGTGGAGGCGCACGCCTTCGCCTACGGCGGCGCCACCATCCAGGACGCCGGCTACTATCCCTTCGGCCACGAGTTCTTCAGCGACCTGACTCACTACGCGCGCACCGGCGACTTCGTCCTCAGCCTTCTGCGCAACTCGCGCAACGTGGATGAGTACGCCTTCGCCATCGGAGCCTTAGCGCACTACCTCGGTGACAATATCGGCCACCAGGATGCGATCAACCCCGCCACCGCCATCGAGTTTCCCAAGCTCGCGCGTGAGTACGGCGCCGTCGTCACCTACGACCAAAGCCCACACTCTCATGTGCGGACCGAGTTTGCCTTTGACATTGATGCCTTGAGTAAGCATCGCTTCGCACCCGGCGCATACCTGCGCACCATCGGCATCCGCGTGCCGCGCCCACTGTTGGAGCGCGCCTTCGGGGAGACCTATGGCCTGACCCTCCACGAGGTGCTCGGCGACGAGTTGCCCGCTCTGCGCAGCTATCGCTCGTCAGTGCGCAGCTTTCTGCCGCGTGTGGCCGCCGCAGAGGTGGTCATCCATCGCGATCATTTCCCGGCAGACGCTCCAACCCCGGCCTTCGAGCAATATCAGCAAGCGGTCAGCAGGGTTGAGGCAGCCCATCATTGGGAGCGCTACCGGCGAAAGAAGCCGACGTTCATGACCGAGGTGCTCGCCGTCGTGATCCGCATCCTGCCCAAGGTCGGCGCGGCCTCCGACCTGGCCATCCGCGGACCCAGCCAGTTCACTCAGAACTGGTATGTCGAGAGCGTCAACCGCACGTTGGCTGCATACCAGGGCATGCTCAAGCAACTGACCGAAGACCCCCGCGCCCAGCCGGCGCTTCCCGATCGCGATCTCGATACCGGCTACCCTGTCACGCCTGGAGCCTATTCGCTGACCGACGACACCTATGCCAAACTGCTGCACCAGCTCACCTCACGCAACAGCAGGGCAGTCCCGAGGGCAGTACCGGAGCGGCTCAGAGTGAACATCCTCGCCTTCTACTCTGACCTGAATGCGCCCTTTGCCACCAAGCGCAACCAGCGTGCCTGGGCCCGTGTGCTGGCCGACCTGAGTCTCTTGCGGCAGATGCCCACGCGTCCCTGTGCGAGTGGCTCCAGCACACCCGGCAGAGGGTAGGTAGAAGCAGCTTGTCTTCGCCCTCGGCCAGCACCGAAATCTAACTGGGCCGCGGCCCATCTCGCCGCGCGGAAAAGTCCCGCACTAGGCATTTCCACAGGAATGGCATGGCATCCAACCCTCTAGAGCACAGAGGATAGCCAGCCGGGCGGCCCGTCTCGACTGTTCCCATCCCGCGCTTCGAAGCACCGCAAGTGCTGGCGTCCTGGCCTTAGCCCCCGCGCACCAGGCGCGCGACTGCAGCTACCGGCCATCACGCAAACGAACCTCGCCTAACCCCTCATGAGGAGTCCCCCCGCGTATGCACAACAACAGCCATTCTTCCTCGTCACAATCTGTTTCGAAATTCGGAGTGATCGCCGGTGCCAGTGCCCTCGTGCTCTATGGCCTCACGCGCCGGAACAAGGCAGGTGTCGCGCTTGCCACCGCAGGCGGCCTGCTCGCGTATCGACAAGCTCGCACCCAACCGCAGCAGAACTCCAGCGATTCGGCAGGGTCTGTGTTCCGCCTCAACGCATCGGCGGCCGACGCCTACCAGCTCTGGCGTGACTTCAAACGTCTGCCCCGTTTCATGGCTCACCTCGAGAGCGTTCGCGTGCTCGATGAACGCCGTTCCCAGTGGACCGCCAGGGGCCCGGGTGACGCGAAGATCAGTTGGAACGCCGAGATCACAGACGACCAGCCCGGCCGCAGGATTGCCTGGCGTTCGCTGCCGGGCTCCGACATCTCCACCAGCGGCTCCGTCGAGTTTCAGGACGAACCGCTGGGACGCGGCTCGCTGATTCGCGCTCGTGTGAACTATGCATCTCCGTTGGGTGCCGCAGGGCGAGCACTTGTCACAGCCATGGGTAAAAACCCGAACTTCGTGCTCAAGGAAGACCTCCGCCGCTTCAAGGCGCTGCTCGAGACAGGCGAGTCCCCGACCACAGTAGGCCAGACGCATGGGCCGCGTGGCATGCACGGGCACCTCCAGCAGGTGCTCTTCCGCGAGACCACCAATCATCCCTTGCCCCAGGCCGTTTAGCGCGCCCCAACGCGGCTGCCGCTCAAGCGGCGCCCCCAACTCTCCCTGGAAAGGAAGGACTCGATGAAAGCAGTCTGCTGGATGGGCAAGGAAGACATGCAGGTCCTCAATGTGCCCGACCCCAAAATCTTGAACCCCCGCGACGCAATCGTACGCATCACGACGACGTGTATCTGCGGATCCGATTTGCACCTCTATGACGGTTACGTTCCCACGCTCGAGCAGGGCGACATCCTCGGTCACGAATTCATGGGCGAAGTGGTGGAGGTCGGTCCCGGCGTCAACAAGGACAAATTGAAAGTGGGCGATCGGGTAGTCGTTCCCTTCACCATCTCCTGTGGCAATTGCTTCCCCTGCAGGGACCAGCTCTGGTCCTGCTGCGACAACTCCAATCCCAACGCCTGGATCGCGGAAAAGATGATGGGCTACTCGCCCTCCGGTCTCTTCGGTTACACCCACATGCTGGGCGGCTACTCCGGCGGCCAGGCGCAGTTCGCGCGCGTACCCTATGCCGATGTCGGCCCCCTCAAACTTCCCGACGGCATCCCCGACGAGAAGGTCGTCTTCCTCTCCGATATCTTCCCCACCGGCTACATGGCGGCAGAGAACTGCAACATCCGCCCCGGCGACACCGTTGCTGTCTGGGGTTGCGGCCCGGTCGCACAGTTCGCGATCCGTAGCTGTTTCATGTTGGGCGCAGGCCGCGTCATCGCCATCGATCGCATCCCCGAGCGGCTGCAGTTAGCGCGCGACGGCGGGGCAGAGACCATCAACTCCG
>JAQNCM010000556.1 GCA_029237615.1 Mucilaginibacter sp. | reverse complement strand
CGATGGAGGAACTGACCGACGTCGAGTGGGACGAGCTGCAGGACGTGAACCTCAAGGGCGTCTGGCACACCGCCAAGGCGGCGATCCCGCACCTTCGCGCCAACGGCGGCGGTTCGATGATCCTGACCAGTTCGTCTGCGGGGGTCAAAGCGGTGCCGAACATCGGACACTATGTCGCAGCCAAGCACGGCGTCATCGGGCTGATGAAGACCCTCGCACTCGAGCTCGCGAACGACATGATCAGGGTCAACACCGTGAACCCGACGAGTGTCAACACGGACATGATCCAGAACGCCGCCACGTACGAGCTGTTCGCACCGGACCTGCCGGTGGCGGAACGCACGAAGGAGGTCATCGGCGAGCGCTTCAAGACGATGAACGCGCTGCCGATTCCGTGGGTCGAGGCGGTCGACATCTCGAACGCCGTGCTGTTCCTCGCCTCGGATGAGGCGCGCTACATCACCGGAGTCGTCTTCCCCGTCGACGCCGGTCAACTCGTCAAGTAACCGGCGGGGGCGGCGCGACAGCGCGTCGCCCCGTCGGCCAGTGCCAAACGAAGGAGAATCCGTGGCGCAAACGACCATCGCCGATACCCGCAAGCGGGTCGCCTCGCACCTCGTCGGCCGCGAACGGGAGCTGGAACTCATGCTCGCGGCGGTCGCCGCCGGGCGGGACATCGTGCTCGAGGGGCCACCGGGCACGAGCAAGACGACGATGCTCAAGGCAATCACGGAGGAGTGGGGCATCCCGTTGCTCTTCGTCGAAGGAAACGCCGACCTGACGCCGGCCAAGCTCGTCGGGCACCACAATCCGGCTCGCGTGCTCAAAGAGGACTACAGCGCCGACAACTTCGTCGCGGGACCGCTCATCGAGGCCATGCAGAAGGGCGGCTTCCTCTACATCGAGGAGTTCAACCGAGCGCCGGAAGACACCCTCAACACGCTGCTGACCGCGATGGCCGACCGGTCGATCGCGGTTCCGCGGGTCGGGACGATCGTGGCGGGCCCCACCTTCCGGGTGGTCGCCTCCATGAATCCGTACGACAACGTCGGGACGACTCGCCTGTCGACGAGCGTGCACGACCGGCTCAACCGGCTCTCCATCGGCTACCAGGACGCCCCCGCGGAGGAGGGGATCGTCACGCTCCGCACCCACGCCGAGGGCACGCTGCAGCGGCGCATGGTGGAGGACGCCGTCTCCGTGACGCGCGCAACTCGCGAGCATCCGGACATCCGCCAGGGCAGCAGCGTGCGCGGCGCGATCGACTGCGTGCTCGTCGCCGAGCAGCTCGCCGAGCTGCGCGAAGTCCGGCACGCCGACGACCCCGGATACCGAGAGCTCTTCTACGACGCGATGATCGTGTCGCTTTCCGGACGCATCCATCTCGACGAAGCGGTCGAATCGACGCCGGAGCAGGTGTTGCGCGAAATCTGGGAGGACCACTTCATTCTGCAGCCCGCCATCGCCGAACCCGGCTGAAGGGATGTCGAGGCCGACACCCCGGTGCGCCGCGATGCCGGGCACGGGAAGAAATCCGCAATGCAGCCCCTGCGACGCAAGCCGAAGCAGCTCGACCAGGAGCCGACGGCATTCGAAGCGGGGAAGGGCGGCCAGGGCATGGTGCTACGTGCCGCGCCGTCGCCCGCTGTGGGCGGGGCGAAAGAGAAACCGGGAGTATCCGCTCCCGGCGTGACCGACGAGGGCGCCGAACTCGTACTCGCCGGAACGGATGCGACGGATGCCGACCCGATCGTTCGAGCGCGCGCCCGGCAGATCGCGGCGCGCCTGTCGATCCGCAGGCCGCGCAACGACGGGACCGGGAAGCGGGGTGCGGGAACGCTCGCGAGCCTTCCCTATCGAGGCGGGTCGGACGAGATCGACCTCGACAAGACGATCGAGGTCCTCGCCGAGCATCCCATGCCGGAAGACGACGACATCATCGTGCGGGAGCGAGTGCGCACCCGCCGATCGGTGGTGCTCGCGATCGACATCTCCGGGTCGATGAAGGGGCACCGCGTGCAGACCGCGGCGGCGACAGTGGGCGCGTTGGCGGGCGAGCTGCAGCATGATGCCCTGGGCGTGATCGCCTTCTGGTCGGATGCCGCTGTGCTGCTGCGCCTCGGCGAGCCGGTTCGGCCGATGGACCTGCTCGACACGATGCTGCGGATGCCCGCGAAAGGTCTCACGAACATCTCATTTCCGCTCGAACTGGCCGCCCAGCAGCTGGCGAGAGTACCCGTGCGGGATGCCAGGGTCGTCCTGCTCTCGGACTGCGTGCACAACGCGGGCCCGGATCCGCGGGAGATCGCGACTCGGCTCCCCCGCCTCGACGTGCTCATCGACGTCAGCGGCGAGAAGGACGTCGAGCTCGGACGCGACCTTGCCCGCCTTGGACGGGGAAAGGCACGGCTCGTGCACGGCTACCGCGATGTCGCACCCGCGCTGAGCGTCTTGTTCGGAGCGTGACGGTGCGGCCCCGCAGCATCCTGTCCTTTCATTTGGCATCGAGTGCCATTAGTGTCGATAGAGTCGTGGAACGTCGCCAGCTCGGCCGGGTTCCGAATGGAAAAGAAGGAGAATAGCATGACTGGAAAGCTCGAAGGCAAAGTCGCCTTCGTCACAGGAGCGGCGCGGGGCCAGGGTCGCGCGCACGCCGTAAAACTAGCGCGGGAGGGCGCGGACATCATCGCCATCGACCTGGCGGGCCCGATCCCCCTCGTGCCATACGACTCGCCGACGATGGACGACCTGAACGAGACCGTGCGCCTCGTCGAGGCACTCGACCGGCGAATCATCTTCGAACAGGGCGACGTCCGCGACCTGGAAAACATGCGCCGCTTCGTCGATGAGTCCGTCGCAGAACTCGGCAGACTCGACATCGTGGTCGCCAACGCCGGTATCTGCATCCCCGCTCGGTGGGATGAGACGACACCCGAGGTCTTCCAGGTCACCATGGACACCAATGTCGTCGGCGTCTGGAACACCGTCATGGTCGGCGCACCGCACCTCGTGACGGGCGGCGGCGGTTCGATCATCCTCACGAGTTCCTACGCGGGCAAGAAGATGCAGCCGTTCATGGTGCACTACACGGCCAGCAAGCACGCGGTCACCGGCATGACCCGGGCGTTCGCCGCGGAACTCGGGCGGCACAACATCCGGGTCAACAGCGTGCATCCCGGTGCAGTCAACACCCCCATGGGGTCCGGCAACATGATAGCGGCGCTCACCCACGCTGCGGAGACCAACCCCGCGCTCAACAACATGGGCACCCCGTTCCTGCCGACCTTCGCCGCGGAAGCGGAAGACATTGCGAACGCCGTCGCCTTCCTGGCCTCGGACGACGCAAGGCTCATTACGTCAGAGCACCTGAGCATCGACCAGGGCGCGCAGTACTTCTAGAAACG
>JAQNCM010000482.1 GCA_029237615.1 Mucilaginibacter sp. | reverse complement strand
TCCCTATCGGCAAAGCGAGCGGGGTGAGTTCTACCGCGCTGCATGGGAGCAACTGCGTACCGGCGGCTGGATCTATCCCTGCCGCTGCTCGCGGCGTGAGCTAGCCACTGCGGTGAGCGCTCCGCATGAGGATGGCGTCGCCGACGATGCGGACGATGAGCTGCTCTATCCCGGGACATGCCGACCGGCAAACGGTTCTGTCGCAGAGCAGCGAGAGCCGAAGGGAGTGAACTGGCGCTTTCGTGTTCCAGAGATGGAAGCGATCGACTTCGAGGACAGCGGAATGGGTGCGCAGCACTACACAGCAGGGCGAGACTTCGGCGACTTCGTTGTCTGGCGGCGTGACGACGTGCCAGCGTATCAACTGGCCTGTGTCGTCGATGATGCGGCGATGCGGATCACCGAGGTAGTGCGCGGCGCGGATCTGCTGAAGTCGACCGCGCGGCAGCTGCTGCTCTATCGCGCTCTCGGGCTGACGCCACCAAACTGGCATCACTGCCCGCTGGTGCGGGATGCGCGTGGGCAGCGGCTGGCCAAACGAAGCGACACGCTGAGCCTGCGCGCACTGCGCGAGCGCGGGATGCATCCGGAAGCGGTACGCGCGCTCTGGCACGAGCAGGCCGTGCAGGAATAACGATTTTGCGCGATCATGGGCTGTCGCACGAAGTCCAAGAACACGGGGTCTCGCTTCTTATGCAACTACTACGGTTTTCGATTGCAGCACTCAGCCTGGCAGCAGTCTGCCTTCTGGGGCACGCCCAACAAGGGAGGCCCGCAATCACCGGCATTTCGCATATGGCGGTCTATACCAGCGACCCCACAGCCGCCGATCACTTCTATGGAGGTGAGTTGGGCGCCGCGAAGGAGCCTGACCCGCAGAACGCGCATGGGACGATCTACCGCTTCAGTCCGCAGCAGTACGTGGAGGTGCTGCCACTGCCCGCATCGCCCGGCATCAGCCGGCTGGACCATGTGGCGTTTGCGACAGCAGATGCCACAGCGCTGCATGGCTGCCTTGCGGCCCACAGTTATAGCGATATCGATCCGGTGCAGACGGGAAGCGATGGCAGCAAATATTTTTTTACGCGGGATCCGGAGGGCAATCGCGTGGAATTCATCCAGGCTGGTGCACATCCCGTCCATGCGTCAGCGGAGTTGGTCAGCCCGCGCATCATCCACGTCGGCTTTCTGGTGAAGGACCGCGCGGCGGAAGATCGCTTCTACCATGACCTGCTCGGCTTCCGGCCGTACTGGTATGGCGCCATGCATCCGGACAAGGTGGACTGGGTATCGCAACAGGTGCCGGACGGGCATGACTGGGTGGAGTACATGATGGCCGGACCGGGTTCGGACACCGCAGATGCGAGCAAGGTAGAGGCGCGTCAGCTTGGCGTGATGAACCACTTCTCCCTGGGCGTGCAAAACATGGAGAAGTCGGTGACAGCGCTTTACGGCGACGATCGCATCCGCTTCTGTCCGCGGCACGACGGTCCGCAGATGGGAAAGGACGGCAAGTGGCAGGCGAACCTTTATGATCCCGATGGAACCCGCGTGGAGCTGATGGAATTTCAGCCGGTGATCAAGCCCTGCTGCTCCAGCTTCACCGCGGAGAGCCCGGCCGACTGAGCCGGTCGGCAATTATGCCGCAGTGAAAGTTACCTTATCGGACACACGCTGCTGAGGTCCTACAGCTGCCCTGAGATCTGCTGTGGCCTGCGTTCCATGGTCCCGGTGGGGCGCAGCGGGTGAGCGTCGCCGCACCTCAGGCAGACGGGCTGACTGGGCAGCATCTTGGTACCGCAGTGGATGCAACGCACCACCGGCGCGTGGGTGATGGAGATCACGCGGCCCAACACGGACCCTGACGTGGAGACCGGAGAGGGAGGCTTGTCTGCCCTGTGAAAGAAGGCGACTCCAGCAATCGCGAAAACGATCAGCGAGACAGCGCCGAAGCCAAGTGATAGCAAGAGCCGGGAATGTTGGGCGAGAAGCGTGTTCCAATCCATAGAAGTCTCTCCGAACCCCTCGGCAGTGTGAACAACGCGGACTCGCCGCGGTGGCGCTCCGTCTGCAACGTGGCACGTCTCGGTGCTCGCCTGTGTAGACCCACATATTGCTTAGAACCGCTGAAGCGGCGCAGGTTTGTACGCGAGGTTCAAATCCGATTGAAAACCATTAATGTGACAACGAGGTTACATCCACGTCCGGGCACGGTAGCGTCTGTATTCGTCACCGAACTCCGCCTCAAGGATGGCGGCCTCACGGCGCGCGCGCGCGATCTGCATCGGGATGATGAGCAGCAGCAGCACGAGCGGCCACCATGTAGGAATGAACATAGCCAGGCCGATGAAGAGGAAGGAACCGAAGATATAGATGGGGTTACGCAGGCGACGGTAGAGTCCTGTCGTCACCAGGCGTGTAGCTTTTGCTCGCACCGAGAAAGATCTTCCCAGCTGAAGGCGCGCCGTGAACAGGAGTGCAAGCGAGAGCAGCATGAGAGTAGCGCCGGCGATGCGCAGCGGCGGCCAGGGCTCATGGATGTACCTTGCGCCAAAGACAACGACGGCCGCAAGGATGATCAAGAGCGTCACCAAGTTCAGCTTCATGGCTTCAGCTTCATAGGTTCGGCGTTCGAGTAGCCTGATAGGCTCATTCGGAATAGACGTGCTCACGCGAGCAACGGTTCCCTAGGGTGTCGTGACGCCAATGGTGCGGAGCCATGTGGTTGCCAGCTCCGTCCAGTGCGTGACCGGCAGCTTCGTGGGGCGAAGTCCGTAGCCATGGCCGCCTTCCGCGTAGAGGTGCAACTCTGCAGGGACCTTCAGCTGACTTAATCCTTCAAAGTAG
>JAQNCM010000176.1 GCA_029237615.1 Mucilaginibacter sp. | reverse complement strand
TCAATTGATTTTGAGCATAAAAAATATATCTTACTGGATTATCTGCAGGAAATTAACCGCCATTTTGATAAAAGCAAGCTTTACCCAAACCTAACCGACCTGATATTTCATTTCAATAATCTTTTATATTTCAAAAAAAATAAAACTATGCTGCAACAATCCTTTCCGCAGCGGTTAACCAAGGCTGATATTGAGGCGGTAAAGCTTACCTATCAAAAAATAGTTGATGACGATAACTCAATGAAAGAGATAGAATCAATCATTACCTATGCCCTGCAAAAAATGGATCCTGCGATACAAACCGGGAAAGAAATATATGATTTCGTAGAAAGCCGGCTGAACATTGACCCTGTTGGTATTGTTCCGCTGATGCCCTATCATGGTTATTTTTCATTACGTAATGGCAGGGAGCGAACCAACCTGATATATGAATTCCAGATAACAATTTTTGAAAGCCAAGATGATAAATACCGAGGTATCAACATTCAGTTTGTAGATACTTACGAAGAAAGTATCACGCGCACGCCCGAAGCCATAAAACTGGAACTGATACAGCGCAATCAATATATGCCCAACCCCGCTGTATATTATGTGCAGAGCGACATTACCTTCCCGCTGGAGCAAACCTTACTCCCGGTAGCTAAAAGGAGTCTTGTTAAATATATTTCGAAGGCTGCATAATCCAGACTTGATTTTGAACTCACTGTTTAGCGATTACCAATCCGTTATCCGGCACCCATTTATCATATTCAATAAATGCTGCAACACCTTTGGCATATTCAAGGCCGCGTAGTTTTTCAACCAGGTGCAGCGCCCCGTCTATCCCAGCCGAAATACCGGCGGTGGTAATTACAGTTCCATTATCAACAAAGCGGGTATTGGCCAGTACTTTGGTTTTTGGGTAAGCTTTTGCTAAGTCATCAATAGCGGTATGAAAAGTGGTAGCCGTCAGGTTATCTAAAATACCGGCTTTGCCTAAAATAAATGCACCGGTACACACTGACATTACATATTTAACCTGGCTTATTTGCCCTTTGATCCATGTCATTACTTCGGGGTCGTCAGTTGTAGGCTGGGTAGGGCCGCCAAAAACTACCAGTATATCGCTTTTGGGGGCGTCCTGTATGGTGTAATCGGGAGTTATAAATAAAACAGTTTTGGAGCGGATGGGCTTGTATGTTTTTGATACTGTGATCACATTAAATCCGGCAGTGATAAACACTTCCATAGGCCCGGCAAAATCCAGTACCTCGACGCCATCCTGTAGGTAAAAACAAATGGTGATTGGCTTTGCAGCCAGTTGTTTTTTAAAATCAGTTAATGATATTTTTATTAACTGCATCCCGCAATGCGGACAAATGCCGGGTTTATCAAACTGTATTTCATCACAACCGCCGCCGCAAGGCGGGCAAACGTAAACCATCGAATCTGCTTTTACGAGAGGCTGTGCAAATAATGCAACGCTGGCAGGTAAAATAAGTAATAGAACAATCAAGATCTTTTTCATTGCGATATTTTGGTTAAACTAATGCTTTGACGCAGAATGGATTAATATGTTACTTAATGAAATATCTATCAAAAATTATTTTTTATGCGTAATAGTAAAATGTCACGATATATTAGCGGTAAAATCAGGCAGTTAAATGTCAATGAGTAAAAAATTACTAATCATTATTCCATGTTATAACGAAGAACACGCGCTTCCGCTGGTATTGGAGAAGCTGCTGCAACTTCGTTTACCGGAAGGATACAACATGAAAATTGCGGTGGTGAATGATTGCTCGCAGGACAATACAAAAACGATTGCTGAATTATACCCGGTGATAATGTTAGACCTGCTGGTTAACCTGGGAATTGGCGGAGCCGTCCAAACCGGGTTTTTATATGCAAAGGAGAACGGGTTTGACATAGCGATCCAGCTAGACGGTGATGGTCAGCATCCGCCGGAAGAATTGATAAAGCTGCTGACATCTCACGAAAAAACAGGAAACAACGTAGTTATAGGATCCCGTTTTTTAGACGAAGGAGGATTTAAATCGTCATTTGCCCGCCGTATAGGGATCCGTTATTTTCATCTGCTCAATAAATTGTTTACCGGCAAAAATATTTACGACAGCACTTCTGGGTTCAGGTTGCTTGATAGTGCAGCAATCGATCTTGCATCTGAAAAATACCCCGATGAATATCCGGAACCGGCGTCATTGGTTCTGTTTTCCAAAGCAGGACTTTCTATACAGGAAGTGCCGGTAATAATGAGCGGGCGGCTGGCTGGAAAGTCCTCTATCCGTAACTTTGTTTCCTTATATTACTGCATTAAAGTAACCATAAGTATGTTATTTTTATTCATTCGTAAACCCTATTGAAATGGCCAGGATACAGATCATCACTATTGTTATTAACATTCTATTTATCGCCTATATTTCAAGGCTCATTATTAAAGGCAAGCTGCGCGAAGAGTATGCAATAGTTTGGTGCATCTGTACCATGGTGCTGATCCTTTTTTCATTCTGGCGAAAGGGATTGGATGTGATGTCAAAGTTATTCGGCGTGTTTGAACCGCCAAACCTTGTATTTACAGGGTTCATTTTTATGATCCTGATCTATTTATTGCACTTGTCGGTAGTAAGCTCTAAAGCGCAGCACAGCATTACAAAGCTTACGCAGGAACTTGCTTTGCTAAAAGAAAAAATGGAAAAGGCGGATAAAGAGAAGGATGCACTTTAATTATATGGATTATATTCACTGCCCGGTTTGCGGTAATCAATCAAAATTAAAGTATAAACTTAAATTCAATGTTTATAAATGCCAGCAATGCGGCTTATATACCTCCGATGCCGAGTTCGATCTTTCTTTCCAATCAAGCCTGGAGTTGGAGAGCCGCGAAATTGGCTTAAAAAAACTCCGCTTCGAAAACTTTGAAGCGATTGTTAAAGCGCTTAAAGCTTTTAAGGGCGATGAAACAAGAAACCTGAAGGGACTTGAAATTGGCAGCGGGAATGGCTGGTGGTTAAAGGTTTGCCAGGAAAACAACATCGGGTGTATTGGAATAGAGCCTGAAAAATCACACCAGGTCTATCATCAAAAAAACGGGTTGAATATTCATTACGGGTTTTATCCAGATTTAAATATAGAAAGGGCAAAGGGTTTCGATTTTATAATTTTTAATGACGTTTTTGAACATATTAAGGATTTGGACAAGCTGTTGATCTCATTAAAAAAGGATTTAAATGACGGCGGATTGCTGATCATTAATTTGCCAATGAGCGATGGCTTTTTTTATAAAACGGCGCAATTATTATATAAGATTGGAATAAAGTCATTTATGGACCGGCTTTGGCAATTCAATTTTCATAGTCCTCACATGAACTATTTTAACCAAAATAACCTGGAACTGCTTTTAACTAAACGTGGTTTTTTAAAGACGGCGAACATAAACCTTAAATCGCTGGATATCTCCACCTCCAAAGAAAGAATTAAAGCCGACAAAGACGTCAGCAAGCTGAAAGCTATGATTTTAGCAACCGGATTGCGGGTATTAAAACCGGTTATATTGGCTTCCCCGTCAGATATCAGGGTTTTCTTTTTTAAAAACCAGCTATAGCAACATCGTTCATGTTACTTAAACGGTGCCGGATTTTTCCCTCTAATGGATATAGCCAAATTGTTTTTTAACACCTGGTTGTTTGGGTTGATCTTTAAGCCTTTTTTGCCGGCTGCTATCGCTTCGTCCCAATCGCCGAGTTTATTGTATGCCGCACAAATGTTATTATAGGCAATATCGTAGCTGGGATTGAGCGCTAAGGCATGGTTGCAGGCTTCAATACATTGCTTAAATATTCCCCGGTTAAAATAACTCAGGCTAAGCTCAATGTAATCAGCTGCAGTAACACTTGCAATTTTTATTCCGGCCTTATCCGCTTCCTCTTCATCCAATAGCAGGTTGTTTTTTGCCAATGTAAAACCGGGCTTTAGCATAAGGGCCTTCTTTAATGCAACGGCCGCTTTATCGTATTGCTTTAATTTAGTGTATGCAATCCCCATATTGTTGTAGGGCTCAGCAAGGCGGGGGTTCAAAATAACAGCTTGCTGCGCTGCGTCGACACATTGCTGGTAGCGGCCGGCCTGGTAATTTAATAAACTAAGCTCTGTATACTTTTCGGCGCTTGGCGCATTTTTTATTTCTTCTGCTTCAATGTCCAGTTGATTTTTCTTTTGCCGGGCCGACTTTAGATAACCCTTTACCTCAGCATCCTGCGAGAACTTCACCGTTTGAGATACCAGTTGACTAAGCTTTTCCCAATCCCCCATGGTGGAGTATACGCCCATTAAAAGTGTGCGCGGAGTAATATATGAGGGCGATATTTTAATTGCCTGTTGCAATACAGGTATGGCCTCGTTGTACCGGTATTGTCTTATTAAAAATCGTGCATAAAAACATAAAGGGTCGGGATAATTTGCACCTAATTTAATACCGGCTTTGTAATAGTTCTCCGCCAAAACAGGCAGTCCCTCCTGCTCCTTTATCAACCCCATGTTAGTATATAAGAATGAATAATCCGGAATGATGTGCATTGCTTTTTTCATATACTTTTCCGCTTCCGGATATTGCTCTTTGCCTAATAATACCACGCCATAATTCATTAGTCCGCGGCCATTTAACGGACTTTTAATGGTAACATCGCGCCATAGGCTTTCCTCAGAACGCCATACCTGGTTCCTTTTGTAAGTTCCGTATACGCAGGCAGATAGTAATACTAAACCCGGGATAATGATAACCGGATTTTTGATGTCTATGTAATATCGTGACAAAAGCAGCGCTGCCGACCAGGTTACACTCATTACCAGCCCGACGAACGGGAAATACATCCGGTGGTCGTTTAATACCTC
>JAQNCM010000167.1 GCA_029237615.1 Mucilaginibacter sp. | reverse complement strand
ATAGAAATTGAAAAAATGACCCCAAGCCGCCCGCTTACGCACGACTTGTTTAAGAGCTTCGGGCAGGCTTATCATATCAATGTGCAGGAAATTATTATTTATAATTTAGTCGACGGTATATTTTACTCTAAACTCATTTGTTCCGACGGCAAAAAGATAGTTGAAATTGACGCCCGCACATCTGATGCAATTGCCATTGCGGTAAGGTTCGACTGCCCTATTTATACTTATGAATTTATACTTTCTACAGCTGGTATCGTAATTGAAGGCAATGACTTTGTTTACCTGGAAAACATCAACGAAACACAGGAAGAAAAGACCGCTGCTGCAACTGCTGCAGGAGGATTTACTTCATTAAGCGTTGACGAACTAAAAACAAAATTACAGGAAGCACTCGCAGAAGAATCTTATGAAAAAGCTGCCAAAATACGTGACGAGCTCAACAGGCGGAAAGCATCCTGACTATTTCCTATTTGAAAGAACTTTATAGTGTGAATCGTGGCGATTTTACATTGATTTTTTTATGTTTTCTAATTCCGCATTTATTTCATTACTTTCCGGTTTAAAAGCATGCTCATTTTATTTTACTTAAAACCGGTACTCCATGAATATTAAGTTTCGCTTAATCCTGATGAATTTCATGCAATTTTTCATATGGGGATCATGGTTAATTACTATCGGGGCTTACTGGTTTCAAAATAAGCATTGGTCTGGCGCGCAATTTGGAGCCATATTTTCCACCATGGGTATTTCGGCAATTTTTATGCCCGCGCTTACCGGAATTATATCAGATAGGTTTATCAATGCCGAAAAGCTATATGGAACCATGCACATTTTAGCGGCGGCGGCGTTATTTACGCTACCGCTGGTAAATAATCCATCTACCTTTTTTTGGGTAATGCTGCTTAACATGCTTTTTTATATGCCTACGTTATCACTTTCGATAACGGTAGCTTATTCTGCTTTGAAAAACAGCAACATAGATGTAGTACAAAAATATCCCCCCATCAGGATTTGGGGAACCATCGGGTTTATAGTCGCACTATGGGTTGTAAGCCTTAGTCACAATGAAACTTCTCCCAACCAGTTTTACATTGCCTCGGCAATATCACTTGCACTGGGTATCTACTCATTCACCCTTCCAAAATGCCCACCGCTTTTAATTAAAACGGGCAATAAATCTTTTATAAATTCTTTGGGATTAAACGCTTTTGTGCTATTTAAAACACCGCGGTTCGCCATATTTTTCGCGTTCTCGATGCTTTTAGGCGCGGCGTTACAGCTTACCAATGCTTATGGCGATACTTTTATCCATGATTTCAAAAATGTGGCTGAATATAGGGGTTCAATTGCTGTGAGATACCCGGCTATTATAATGTCTATATCCCAGATCTCTGAAACACTGTTCATTTTAGCTATCCCATTCTTCCTTAGAAAATTTGGAATTAAGTATGTAATGCTGTTCAGCATGCTGGCGTGGGTGTTAAGGTTTGGACTCTTCGCTTTTGGAGACCCTGCCGGAGGATTATGGATGATAATTTTATCTTGTATCGTATATGGTATGGCGTTTGATTTCTTCAATATTTCAGGCTCTTTATTTGTCGAAACACAAATAGCTCCCGAAATAAGAGGTAGCGCACAAGGGTTATTTATGATGATGGTAAATGGCTTCGGAGCATTGTTTGGCAGCTTTACCAGTGGTGTAATTATTGATAAATTTTTTACCTATGCGGATCATAGCAAAAACTGGCAGGGAATCTGGCTTTCTTTTTCAGGGTATGCGCTGGCAATAGCCATTATTTTCCCGTTTGTGTTCAGAAATAAGAACGATTCAGTAATAAAGAATATCCCGGTAACCGCTTAAAAACTCATGAAAAACATTACCGCCATAAAAACAACTGCCTCAATTACGCTTCACCCTGCGAATTAAACGCAATACGTTTAATTCCCAAAAGCATCTAAAGCCACGGTAGGTTTGCCAGCGTTGTCAAAAGCTCCTAAACCGTATTTTTGCCAGTTGTATGCTTCCGGTTCCCAATAAAAAACACCCAATCCATTGCCGCCTGCTACTCCATTGGTTTTGGTGATAATATCCGTTAAAAAATCTCTTGCTGTTGATGCTGCAGACGCGTCCATGCCTACTTCAACAATCATACAAGGAGTTGAATATCGCGATACCATATCATTGATATTTGCCAGGCACTGGCTATCAAGAGTTGACCAATTGGTCGTTGACGGATACAGTGACATTCCTATTATATCCCATTGTGCGCCGTTGGCTTTTAACCCATCGAACATCCAACGGAATGTAGCGTTATTAAAGCCATTTGAAAGGTGAACAATTACCTTTGTGGAACTGCTTACTGATTTAACCGCACTGTAACCGCTTTTTATGAGCGTAGCAAAGTTGGCCATGTTTTTTGAGGCGCGGCCATCCTCCCAAAGCATACCGTCATTCGTTTCGTTCCCCACCTGTACCCAATCTGGTGTAATGCCTTTGGTTTGAAGCGCGTTCATCACATTTACAGTATAATCATGCAGGGTTGTTACCAGCGTCGGGAAATCTAAAGATGCCCAGGCAGCCGGTTTGGGCTGCTTGCCGGGATCTGCCCAGCTATCACTATAATGAAAATCAATCATGATCTTCATCCCCGCGTTTTTTGCGCGGATAGCTTTTGCCACCACATCGGCAGTATTACTCCAGCCATCGGATGGATTTACCCAGGCCCTTAACCGTATTGAATTAAATCCAAGGCTTTTCATCAGCAAAAAAAGATCCTGCTGATTACCATTTTTGTCATAAAACTTAACACCCGATGCTTCCATCTGTGTAACCCAGCTTATATCGGCTCCCTTTGCAAAAGAAGCTGAAACTACCGGCGGCGTATAGGTTGTTGTTGTGGTAGTTGTTTGCTGCGGCGCAGGAGAACTGCCTTTATTTGAACAGGACAAACACCATATCACAGAAAGAATACAATATATTGACAACACTTTTTTCATGGCCGGAATTTTAGTTTATAATTGGTAAAGCCGATGGCTCAGACAAATATAAATGTCCGGCTTGAAAAATAAAATGTTTATTTAACATTTATTATTTTATAGACCATTATGTCATTTCTCCTCGTGTCTCGAAATGACATGGGGATGATTCGATCGGATATTATTTCAAAGGTTTTAACTTGTCCTGTAACGCTTCAATCGCATTTGCAAGGTAGGCAAACGGGGCATTCCAGTTAATGGCTATTTCATTTGCTGCATAAGCGCGCTCGTCATCAATATAAGCTTCATCAGGTACCGTTGAAGGCACTTTGACACCATCCTGCATACCTGGATTTGGGCCACCTACTAATAACCCCGGCACAGGATCAACAACACCATCAGATGCCGACGGGCGATGGTGCGGATGCATAGGCGTTTTACTTCCGTAGCCGGTAATGTAGGAATAGCCGGTACCGTTTCTTCCTAAAATATAATCCAGGTTATCAAGCGCATAAACAAGGTACTTGCTGTCATTAGAAAGTTTATAAGCCTGTATCAATGCCATGCCCTGATTTGCTGCATCAGAATTACTTCCCCAATGAAAATTACTTGCTGACTTATCCATAACGGTGTGGTAAGCCGTCTCATCGGCGCCTTTGATCAGGTTATCTGCAAAGGCAAGTAAACGTTTTTTAATCTCTGGTAATTCCTTTGGTATGTGGTAATCTGTTAAATTACCGCTTTTCACCAGTGAATAGTAGCCTAACAGCCTCACCTGCGCCCATGAAGGCATCGGCATATTTTCATCAGGCAGCAGGTTAACTGTATTTAAAAATTTATCCTGCCCGGTGGTCACAAATAATTCAGATGCGGCCCAGATAAACTCATCGTTAAATTTACTATCACCGTAAGCGCCGGTTGTTATTTTAGGATTGTATTTTTGATTTAATGCGTTTTGATCGTAGGCTATATCCGGGTTTTTAATTGCCCACTCCCATGCTTTTTCAGATTGATGTAAACATGAATCAGCCAATCCGGGTAATTCTTTGGGAAACTTTCGGAATATGCGGCTTGCCTGTGCCATTACTGCTGCAAAATCAAGCGTGGCGGCGGTTCCTTTCTGAACAACATAACGCGGGGCGGTACCCTTGTCAGGCATCTCAAATTTATCAAAGGCAGCATTGGTAAGTTTATGATATATACCGCCATCATTCGGGTCCTGCATGGTTTGCATCCAGCGGAGGTTCCACAATATTTCATTCAGCACATCCGGGATATGGTTACCGCTTTCTGGGATGTTTAAACTTACCGCTTTCATATAATCGGGGAAATCCTCGTAAAGAGAAAGCAGCGTACCGGTGCTTATCCCGCTGTTAACAATGTATTTATTATAATCGCCGGCATCATACCAACCGTGCGGGCTCGAAATGACAGTTCCTTCCGGACGTTTATCACTTGCGGCAGATGCATGTACCAGCACATTGGTATCCGGATGCCCTTCCGCCCGCCACCATTTGCCGGCAAACTTCTTCTTCAACGGAATTGAGGCCCGCATGAAGTAATATGCCTTCACAGAACCGGCGGCAACCCCACGATGAACTGACCTTTTTATTTCAAACGGCCATGAATAACCGGCGTCGGGCACATATATAATGTATTTTCCAGGTTTGTTAAAAACCGTAAAATCAGCAATTGAAGTAAGTTTTCCGGCAAAATCCGGTTTGGTGGATTTTTGCAGTGTTCCTCTAAAAACTACTTTCTTATCCGGGGTTTGTATTTCAAATGTGTTGCCATTTCCTGTTAATACAATTGCAGTTTTTATTGCTCCCGGATAAAAGCCTATTTGGTTTAACCTGATATTTTCGTGGCTTTTGGAATCGTTTTGTTGTGCCAGTGATGGCTGTGCAACAATAAACATTAACAGTACATTTAAAAGACGATATAATTTGATACCGGAATTAGATAAATAGTTGCTCATTTAAAATTATGGCTAAAATATAGATACAGATGTTCAATTTAATTGATAAAGATAAGTGTAAGTTACACAATAGGTATAATACTAAATTGACGATTCACCTATAAATGTGATACTAAAACCACATCATTGATGCATTGTATTAGGCATTTGAAGAGGTAATAAAAAAGTCTGCCTAATGAAAAGCAGACTTTACTATTATAATTTAGGTTGAATATCTAAAGCTATAACTTAAATAAAGGCACGGCTAAGCTTAAGTTAAAAAGGTTTACCCGCGTCTGTGCATTACCATAGCTCTGTTTAGTTATGCCGGCTTCATATCTTAAATCTATGGATATTTTTTTAATATCCAGCCCCGCACCAACCTGCCATGCAAAGTTTTGATTATGATAATTAAAAGCAGCTGCATTGGACAAAGCGCCGCTAAAGCTCTGGTTTTTATTAATAGCGAATGAAACTAAAGGGCCTGTATAAAAACGGGCACCCAGGCCAAACGCACCAATCTTCCCACCAAATAATAATGGAACATCGATACTGGTAAATTTGGCCTTTGTTTCACTTCCGTTATTGCTGATATCTACATTTTTACCTGTTAGATAGATTTCGGGTTGAAAATTAAAACCAAGCGCGCCAACTCTTGCCCAAAAACCACCTAAATAACCGGCCTGGTTACTGCTGCTAAATGTAGATGATGATGAAAGGCTTGCAAAGTTTACCCCACCTTTAACCCCAAACTGAAATGAGGGTAAAAGCTGGGCATTGGCAAAGCATATTGAAACAGCAAAAATTGTTAGTGTAAGTATTATTTTTTTCATAAGACAGGATTGATTTAAAACAAAGATAGCTGTTTTTTATAAAACCCTTATAAGTAGAAATATCCGGTTCCCATCAAAAAACAACGCAATTGGAACCGGATATCTGATTTAAATCTGAAATAAAATTAACTATTTTCCATTAATTAAAAAGGAAAATGAAAATTTAAAAGTTCAATTTACCCTGGTAATAATCAAGTATCTTGCTGTAAATGAAATAATCGTACCGCGCACTGATCAGGTTCAAATTGGCAGCATCCAAATTATTTTTGGCAATTATTAAATCTACCGAAGTTATTACACCCGAATCAAAACGGATCTTATAAATCCGGTAACTTTCCGTATAAGCATTCACCTGGTCGGTTATGGCCTGGTACCTGTTATAGGCTGCCGTCATATTATAATAAGCCGATTCGATGCTTTGCTTTAGCAATATCCTGGTGTTATCTTCAATATACTGGTAATTGAGCAAACTGAGTTTAGCAAGTGCTATATTGTTTCTTTTTATATAGTTGGTAAATATTGGAACATTTAATCCAAGGGTTACATAGGTACCATAATTGTTTTTTATCTGATCGGCATAGTTGATATTCTGGCTCGCATAATTAGCTTGCGTAGTGTAAACCGGTTGCTTACCCGATGGGGTATTTACATAAGCTTTGGTTGGAACAGTGATTGAATCAATAAACATCGATTTTTGGCCCGCACTGGAATAATTTGTGTTTATTCCACCATTAATTGCAAGGGTTGGCAATAATAGTCCTTTAGTTACTTTAAGATATTTTTCCGCACTCTCACGTTTTAAAGTTGCCGATTTTATCATTGCAAGCTGTTGTAAAGCTGTTTCATAAACCTTGTCAGGGCTGATGCCATACTCCCCGGCTATATCCTGTGCATTTAAATCAGTAAACTGAGCATCCCTGTTGTAGGCTGTATTCATTAACTGAAACAAATTAAGCTTCGCGGCATTTAATGAATTTTGAGCTGTAATTACGGCCACCTGGCTGCTTGCAAGCACGCCTTTAAAATCGGTTACGTCCGACGCCGCTTTATTGGCCCCGTTTTTTTGATATATTTCGGCTCTGTCCAGGTTTTCTTTGGCTACCGCCAACTGGCTTTTGGTCGCCGCCAATTGTTCCTGGTTTTCAAGTATCGATAAATAATTGGTTATAATATTTACAGTAACTAAATCTTTAGCAGCCTGGAAATCCATTTTACCGGCCTGGTAAGCCAGAGAGGCCTGTTTTATAGCGTTTTGTAAGGCCAACCCATTAAATAAAGTCAAACTACCCGAAACGCCATAATTATCAGAAGTGAGTGATTGATTAACATAAGTATTGGTAACCGGGTTAACCCCCCTCCCCTGGCTAAGCCCGCGGCTTGCGTTACCGCTTATGGAAGGCAGCAAATTCTCTTTTTGTTGATTAAAAGCAATCCGGTCCTGCTCCATTACCAAACCGCTTTGTTTAACGTTTAAGTTGTTTTTTATGGCAAGATCAAGGCATTGCTGTAACGTGTAGGCATTAGTTTGCTGCGCATGTGCTAAAATACTGCAGCCAAAAAAAAGTATTGTTAAAATGTATCTGGTGAATCGCATTATTATTGTATGTGTGGTTCAGAACTTTCTTGAGGAATCAATTTTACCATCCAAAAGATTTATAACCCGGGAGCCATATTCCGCATTTTTTTCAGAATGTGTTACCTGGATGATGGTAACCCCATCTTCTTTATTAAGCTTGCGAAACAGCTCCATGATCTCTTCACCCTGCTTTGAATTTAAATTGCCTGTTGGCTCATCCGCCAGCAATAGTTTCGGTTTTGCTATTAAAGCACGTGCTATACCAACTAACTGCTGTTGACCACCTGATAGCTGTGCCGGAAAAAGATCCTTCTTTCCAACTATCTGAAAACGGTCGAGCATGTCGGCTACCATTGCTTTTCTTTCGGCGCTTTTAAAATCCTGGTAGATCAACGGGGTTTCAATGTTTTCGTAAACAGTGAGTTCGTCAATTAAATGGTATGCCTGGAAAACGAAACCGATATATTGTTTATATAAAGCAGATCGTTGTTTTTCTTTAAGCTGATGCACTGCATTGCCAACAAAGTAATGATACCCGTCGGATGGTTCATCAAGCATTCCAATAACATTTAAAAGTGTGGATTTACCCGATCCGGATGGCCCCATAATGGATATAAACTCGCCTTCATCAATGTCAAGGCTGATATCGTTTAGTACAAAATTTTTATTCCCGCTTACCTGGTAGTATTTCGAAATATGCTGAAGTGATAACATTGGTTTTAAATTACTGATTGTGAATTACCGATTTATGATTTGCTAATTTATTAATAAGTATTTTAATAAATCATTAAGCCATTAATCATCCGGCACTAAACTATCAATAACATACCAAACTGTTA